>JARRJQ010000067.1:0-12723 GCA_037388985.1 Desulfobacterales bacterium
GCCACCGGCCAGAGCACGGCCAGGGCCCGATTTGATGTGGTCGGTGTAATTACAAACCGGGACAAACCGCGGGTTGAAATTATAAAAAATGCTTTTGAGCTTGCCTATGAGTGAATACAGCCCAGCAAAGCAAACGGGCGCGCTCTATGTCGTCGCCACACCCATTGGTAACCGGGAGGACATCACCTTGAGGGCGCTCAAAATTCTGCGGGATGTCGATCTGATTGCCGCCGAGGATACCCGCAAATCCGGTAAATTCCTCTCACATCACGGGATAAAAAATCAGCTGGTTTCCTTCCACGAGCACAACGAAAAGAAAAGAACACCGGAGCTGCTCGGCAAACTCCTGGAGGGAATCTCTATTGCACTGGTGTCCAATGCCGGCACACCATGCGTATCCGATCCCGGCTACCGCTTGGTGGCATCAGCCATTGCGCACAAAATTTCAGTGATTCCCGTTCCAGGGCCGTCGGCAGCCACGACGGCCATGAGCGCTTCGGGGTTGCCGACCGATTCATTTGTATTTATCGGATTTCCTCCCCCAAAAAAGAGCAAGCGAACAAAATTTGTTACCAACTTGGCTGTTGAGCCCCGGACCCTGATTTTCTATGAATCCCCCAAACGCATTTTAGCATTTTTGGAGGAGATCGTTTCCCAGATGGGCGATCGTCCGGCCGTACTGGCACGTGAGATGACCAAGCTGCATGAAGAATTTATAAGGGGTTCGGTGTCGGAAATTCTGGAAACCCTCAGAGCACGACCGGAGGTCAAAGGAGAGTGCACCCTTCTGGTTGCCGGCCGTCAGGAAGAAAAGGAGGTCGTTGGCTCGGCAACTGTTAAAGCCGAAATCAAGGCCGCATTAAAAAAGCAACAAAGCGGCCTTTCGGAGATCGCCAGGACAGTTGCCCAAAAATATGGCCTTCCGAAAAATGAGGTCTATCAGATGGCTCTAAAAATCAGAAGCCTGCGGACAGAAAACAGAAGACAGAGGAAAGAGGAAAGAGGGCATTAGGCAATGAAATCAATCCGCATTGCGCATTCCGCATTCCGCAATCGGGTCATTTATCCCGTAATACTGGCTGTTCCGGCTGCAATTAAAAAACTGACGCCGAAAGAACGTGTCCGATTCCTCAGCCAGCATGCGCGCCGGGCAGTGGAAGTTTCCGCCGAAAAAAGCCGTATCCCACTCGGCGAGTTCGCGCAGGATGAACGAAATGCCCCCCTGCCCTTTAACGGGATTTTCTGGTCGATCACCCACAAGCCGCAATATGTCGGCGCGGTGGTCGCCCCGTCGCCGATCGGCATTGATATTGAAAAAATATGTACCCGCCCAAAATCGCTGTTTCAAAAAACCGCCTCCGCTGAGGAGTGGGCACTAGCCGACACAACTGTCAGCACATTTTTTCGCTACTGGACGGCAAAAGAAGCGGTGCTGAAGGCCACCGGCATCGGTCTCAAGGAGCTTGCCAAATGCCGGGTTGTTCGGATATTAAACGACCATCATCTTGATCTGGAGCACAACGGCAAGCAATGGACGGTTGAACATCGCTTCTTTAACGGCCACATTGCCTCCGTGATTCAAAACAGCTTTCAGATCGACTGGACAATTAGCTAATCAAAACCAATTGAAATTTTATGACAATCGCCCGGCTCCTTAAAATAGCGCTTCCGGTTGCAGGTCGGTTGAAGTGAGCCTTCAGTAATTAAGCCCTTCGGGCAACCAGTCCTCAAGGAACGCTCCCGCTTGATCAAGCTCATCGGTGATTTGTCTGGCCATCATATGGCTAAAGGCCATTGAACCAAACCATCCGACATCAAACAGTATAGATGTCATCGTATCTGTGCGACGTTCGATAAGAAGTTTTATCTTATTGGCTTTGTCATCATTGTACTGGATAGATGCCTGTTGAGCTTCAACTTTTTTCTCTTTTATTTCAAGCGAAAGCGCCTCCCCGGCCTTTAAAGCGGCTTCAACTACATCATCATAACGAGCGATAAAATAGCTTTCGCCCTTTCCTCTGCCCAGATTATCGGATGAAGAAGGCGCAGCCCCGCCCGCTGCTCCTCCGGCTGTTTGCATCACAATCGGGGACACACATCCGCCATTGATCATCATGAAAACGCCCAGCCCAAAAAATAAGATGAAATGCTTGGATGCAGTAACCATAACCTATCTCCTTTAGGCGAATGGATGATGGTATTAATCATTTCTCAGTGTACACATACAGATTTTGTTAGGCCACCTTCTATCATAAGGAGAACTCAGAGGCCATCGATTTCAAGAATAACTTTGCCGATATTGCGATTTTGCCTGACATACTCATGGGCTGCCTGTGCTTCGGTGATCGGAAAAATCCTATCGATCACCGGCTGCATTTTGCCGGCTTTTAACAGCGACCAGAATTGCGCTTTAAATTTGCGGATAAGGCTGATTTTGTCTTTCAGGGGACGCGAACGCAAGCGGGAGCCGATGATTCGCAGGCTCTTGCCCAGCACCCACCCCAGATCAATTTCAGCGGTTCGGCCACCCAGAAGACCGATGTTTACCAGTCGACCATTTTCCTTTAAAATCGCAAGATTCTGTCGCAGGTAGGATCCTCCGACCGGATCCAGAATCAGGTCCACCCCCTGCCCCGCGGTGGCTGCCAAAATTGCCTGTGAAAAGTCCTGGTTTTTATAATTGATCGCCAGATCCGCTCCTAGCTCCAGGCAATTGGCCAATTTCGGCTCGCTGCCGGCTGTTGTGAAAACCGTTGCGCCGGCTTCACGTGCCATTTGAATACCGGCTGTTCCCACCCCGCTGCCGCCGGCATGAATTAAAACCGTCTGACCGGTCTGAAGTTCGCCTTCCAGAAATAAATTTAAAAATGCGGTCAGCCAGACCTCCGGCACCGCCGCACCCTGAGCCCAGGACCAGCTTCGCGGCAGCTCCATCAGCAACTCATGGTGCACGGCAACCTGCTCAGCATAGCCGCCGCCGGGCAGCAAAGCCAGCACGCGATCACCGATGTGCCGGTTGCCGACCTCAGCACCGACAGCGACAACCACGCCGCTCATTTCCAGCCCCAATATTTCAGACACGCCCGCCGGCGGCGGATAATGCCCTTGCGCCTGGAGGAGATCCGCGCGGTTGACGGCCGTAGCCCGAACCTCCACCAGTACTTCGGCAGGCCCAAAGGAAATATCGGAAACGGCTTGCCAGACCAAAACCGGCTTTTTTCTATCCGTTTTTACAATAATCGCTTTCATCGTCATGAGCTCCTTTTAGCGGTAAGACAGATACTTGAGAGGTCGGGGAGTTTTTCTATCCGCATTTCTCAAAAAACCCGCCAGGGTTTGCGCCGCTGACAGCCGCAAAATGGGTTTGAAGATTACCCTGCAGCAAGCTGCGGGGATTGCGCTCGCTATTGCGGACCAGCAAAAAACTCCCCGACCCCTCAGATAATTATTTTTTATCTTTCATTTCGGTTGTATAATAAAAGAAGATAAAATTATTCATGCCCTCAACGCAATCTTAAATAATTGCTTTATTTGATGCTGCAAGATTCAGCGGCTTCCGATTTTAAACCAGCAGACCGCCGGTTAAAATAATTATATTTGATAACAAAGAGTTAGGGATACTTTGCCCATCCCGGAAAAGATCGATTTTTTTGACTTTTGATCGCTGATAAGATATAAATTTATAAGATGATTTTTAATTTGTGTACCATCCCATAAGGGTTATGGAGGCTGAGATGGAAGTTTTGGGTATCGATATCGGCTTTGGGTTTACGAAAGCAACCGACGGCCGAGAAACAATTATTTTTAAGTCGATTTTCGGGGATGCATCCGAAATCCAGTTCTGGGCGGATTTTGGTGACAGTTTACCCACCGACCATATTCATGTGAGCATTGACGGTAAATCTTATTTTATCGGGGACCTCGCAGAGCAGCAATCAAGTGTTTTAAACTTCACTTTAGACCAGGAACGATTGATTTCCGAATATGTCAGGATTTTCGCTCTTACGGTTGCCGGACTTTTCTATAAAAATAATTCAACAATCAATGTTCCGATCAATGTTGTCTCAGGGCTTCCCATCGGTTATTTCAAACATAACCACGAACGCTTCAATGAGATCCTGACCGGTCATCACCGAGTGACATATCATTCCCATAACGGCAACAAAAGCACCCGGGAAATTTACATCAACAAGGTTCGCATGCTGCCGCAACCTCTGGGCAGTATTTTAAACGACCTGATGGATACCGATGGCAGAATTATCAATGAAGAACTGGCCAACCAGAAGGTCGGCGTGGTCGATATCGGATTTCGAACAACTGATTTTACCATTCTCGATCATCTGCGTTACATCGATCGCGGAAGCCGCACGATTGATACCGGTATTTCAAAGGGATTCAGCGTGATTTCAAGCAAACTGAGAGAAAAATGCGGCGTCAACGTGGAGCTTTATCGACTCTATAAGGCGGCTGAAGAAGGAACGATAAAAATGAGAGGGCACGGGTTCTCATTTGAAAAAATCAGAGATCAGGTTTATTCACAACTGGCCGCCAACATTGCCAACGAACTTGATCGGCTATGGTCCGAGGATTGGGATATCGACACTATTATCCTGACCGGTGGCGGTTGCCGTGAACTGGCCAAATATCTTCAACCGCTGATTACGGGAAATATCAAACCAATCGATTCATATAGCGATCCGAGGTTGAACAACGTTCAGGGCTACGCCAAGTATGGCAAATATATCTGGGGAGAAGCGGTTGCCGAAAACCCCGCAGCCAAAATGGCCGGTCAGAGGAGTCCTGAGACGGAATCCGAAGCAATCGATACAATCAACGAGGATGAATTATCGCAACTATAATCCATTTTAAAATGCTTCTGCTAATCTTTTAATCCCAATTTTTTTATCGTTCGAGTCAGCGGCCGGCCGAACAAAAAATCTAACATTTCCGATTCCAGGCCGGCGGTCGATACCACCAGTTTGCGAATTTCGGTATCAAATTTAATGATTTCGGCAAGTTTTGTTCGGGCTTGGACATCATTCGGCTGGGCTTTAATTGCATTCACCAGCTTCTGAATGATTTCGTAGTCACAGCGTTGATGGTGATCTTTGATTAAACTCCATAATCCTTCGATTTCGGATATCAGATCCTCGCGGGTCAACCGGCTTTTGGCATACAGATCTTCGAGGTCCTGCGTATCCCAGCATTTCAGTGCCCGGCATTCCAGGGGCCGGTTTTCATAAATAGCACAAGCGTTTTGCGTTTCATCAAAGAAAATACAGGTCCAGCTTTCATTTTTCTCCTTTATTTTAATAATATCCGAGCTTGCCGGCTCCAGACATTGTCTGACATTATCATAGGCCCATTCACCTTTTCGGATGGTGTAAAGATATTTTGAATGAATAATCCCGGTTTCAATTAGGACCTTGTCGGCATGATGAAATGAGGGTCCCCCTTTTGTGCAGCAGGTGCCGCACCGCTTGCATTCAGAAATAGATTGCACCTGCTTTGCTTTCGCCGGCCTTTTCGATTTTAAATTCTTCTTTTTCGGGGCTGTATGCATAAGGAACCTATAACAAATACCGTCCGAATTCACAATTTGAATTCACTGCTCAATGGAAACGATTGCATTATCATGGCGACGAATTATATAAAAGGCGATAAATAGAACCCATCTCAAAAAAGTGGATCAGAGTTCAGGGTCCCCGCAATTTGCGGGATTTCACATCTTGATCTTAAAAAATTAGGGTGTTCAAAAGGCGCGGTTCTGCGAAAAAGCGGAGCATACACGTTAGTATGTGAGTCCCGCCTATGGCGGGAAGCCGAGCCGCAACACAGCCATGAGCACTCAGACGCTTTTTTGAGATGGGTTCTAAAAAGGTTAGAAGGGGTACGTTCTTTTGATAAATGAAAAATTTGATCCTACATATTGAACAAATCAAGGATAAAGACCTTACCCTCGATTTTGAAGAAGAACCCGAGGCATTCCCGGTATTGGCGGAAATGATTCAAAATCGAGAGTGTAAATTTCTTGATCCCTTAAAAATCAGCATACGGGTATTCCGAATCAGAGAACTTTATGAAGTCGAGGGTCATTTTCAAACCCGGATGCGCCTGATCTGCAGCCGCTGCCTCAAAATTTTTGATAGGGTATTAGCCTGCAAGTTTGCGCTCACTTACACCAGAGAGGCTCCTGGCCTGACAGCGGAATCCACTGAGCAAGAAGTTGAATTGCGGGTTGAAGAAATCGGGCTGATGTATTTCAGAGGAGAGGAAATCGATCTGCGCGACGGAATCCAGGAGCAAGTGGTGATGGCGCTCCCCTCCAAACCTTTGTGCGATGAGAAATGCAAGGGCCTGTGCCCGATGTGTGGTGCGGATCGCAATCAGAGAGATTGCGGCTGTAAGCGCGAGCCGATCACCAGTCAATTTGCGGTCTTAAAAAATTTAAAACTGGTCAAGAAATAGTAGATCATCCTTTCAGGTTGTCCCGTTGAGCCAGTTGTGCCGGTTAAAAATAGGAAAATATCTGATATTACTTTTTCAACGGGCTAACGGGAAACGGGCTCAACCAACTGAAGTCGGTAAGACAGACATGACGGACGCCAAAAGATATAGCCGCACAATATTGCGGCACCCGGGAAAATTCATGTGGCGGGTGGTCAAGGGCTTTAAACGCAATCAGGGCCTGCTTTTATCCGGCGGGGTGGCCTATAATTCGCTGTTGTCGATCATCCCCCTGCTAACTTTGATTTTAATCGGGCTTTCCCAATTTATCGATCAGGAAAAACTGCTGGAAATTATCATCCAGGAGCTGGAGTTAATTGTTCCCGGTCATGCCGAGCAACTCGCCGAAGAAGTGGCGGCCTTTCTTCAATACAGGCATTTTGTGGGTATTATCGGTATCGGTGTTATGTTGTTTTTCAGTTCCATGGCATTTTCCATGCTGGAAAGTGCCATGTCGGTCATTTTTTATCATCGCGTTAAAATCCACCGCCGCCATTTCCTGATCTCCGCCATTATTCCTTATATTTATATTTTTTTGATGGCAGTTGGAATTGTTGTCATAACGATTATAGCCGGTGTGCTGGATGCCATTGAAGGCGAAACCTTAACCATTTTAGGCCACAGCTTCAGCTTCGCGGGCGCATCCAGGATCGGATTGTACCTGGTGGGAATCGTCGGCTTGATTTTGATGCTGACATCACTGTATATAGTTATGCCTGTGGGACAAATCACCTTTAGTCACGCCCTCCTCGGGGGTACCACTGCTGCGATTTTGTGGGAAATCACCCGTCATGTGCTGGTCTGGTATTTTGCCAATCTCTCTCTGGTCAGCGTCATATACGGTTCCTTTGCCACTGCAGTGGTGGTGCTGCTCAGTATTGAAGTCGCATCGATTATTCTGCTTTTCGGCGCCCAGGTCATTGCGGAATTTGAGCGGGCCACCGAAGAGTTGGCCCGCGCCGAAAAAGAAAAATCAGAAATCAAAAAGTGAAAACAGAGTTAGGGGTACCCGTAGAGCTTTTTGGCGGGTAGTCGATTCCCGTTAAATGCTCGGACCCGCAATTTTTTCGAAAAATAATTCACACCCACTCCGCCGATCACATATCTAGTCGCCCACATTGCCCGCAAAAGAAGACCTTAGGGAAAGGCAAAATTTTTGTCCAGATCCAAAGCGATCCGATTTTAATACCATTTTCCTCTCTGCTTTTTTATTGATTTTAAGAAAATTTATCTATATCAACATCCTATCGATTTAAATCCACATTGAATAAAGATAGATCAAAAGATAATTAAAAGCTGTTTTTTTCGGGTAAAGTCGCCGGCAAATTGCGTCTATTATTTTCAAAGAGAGAGAATCAAACCATCATGCGAGGTTGCCGTTATGCTATTAAAATCACTGAACAAAAGATTTTTAAAAAGGAGTCACTGCGCCTTTTTACGGCGATCGGTTTACGGCCTGGTTGCCGCGGTCTTTCTGACCACCGGCTGCACCATGGTGGGGCCTGATTTTGTAAAGCCTCAAGCGCCGGTGGCCAAACAATGGATGGAGTCCGGTGATCCAAAAATAAAAATCGGGGTTTCCGAATACAGGCAATGGTGGACGGTATTTAATGATCCGGTGCTCATCAATCTTGTTGAAACCGCCTATCGACAGAATCTGTCGCTTCAGATTTCCGGACTCCGAATTCTGCAGGCCCGGGCCCAGCTGGGTGTGGTTGTCGGCAATCTCTATCCTCAGCTGCAACAGGGCGCAGGCGCTGCCGCATATTCAAGCATTAGCGATAATGCGCCCAATTCACTGGGCGCGGATGACTCCTACTGGCAATACAATGCTGGCTTCGATGCCGCCTGGGAATTGGATATCTGGGGAAAGTACCGCCGTGCGGTACAGTCCGGGGTGGCCAATCTTGAAACATCCATCGCCAGCTACGATGACATTCTGGTCACCTTGACTGCAGAAGTTGCCAGAACCTATATCGTCATGCGCACCTTTGAAGAACGGCTGGAAATTGCCCGGCAAAATGTGAACATCCAGCAGCGCTCCCTGCAAATCGCTGAAATCCGCTTCAAGGCCGGAGCCGTAACTGAACTGGATGTCACCCAGGCAAAATCGCTGTTAAGAAATACCGAAGCTTCCATTCCGCGTTTTGAAGCCGGTATCCGCCAGGCCAAAAACGCACTGGCCGTCCTACTCGGCAAGCTCCCCGGTGAAATCGATTACATGATCGGCGGCCAAAAAGTTATTCCCACCGCACCGCCTGAAGTGGTGGTGGACATCCCTGCCGAATTGATGCGCCGCCGCCCGGATATCCAACTGGCCGAGTATCAAATCGCCACCCAGACGCCATTGATCGGAGCGTCCAAAGCCGAATTGTATCCCGCCTTTCAATTGGCTGGATCTATCGGTCTGGCAACCAGTACTTCAAAAAACACAAACGCCGGCGGCACCGGCGGAAGCAGTTTCAGCGATCTTTTTGATTCGGACAGCATTGAATTCTTTGGCGGCCCATCTTTCAGCTGGAACATCTTTAACTATGGCCGTATCAAAAACCGGGTTCGCACCGAAGATGCGCTTTTGCAGCAGCTCATTGTCAACTATACCGACACGGTGCTCAGAGCTCAACAGGAGGTGGAAGATTCGCTGGTCGGATTCTTACGAAAACAGCAGGAAGCCGGTTCAGCGGGTGCTGGACAGCCAGCGCTTTTTAGCCAACGACCAGGATTTCTGGACGACAGTCCGGGGTGATGCCATTCTCAATCTGGTTGCCCTGTACAAAGCGCTGGGCGGCGGCTGGCAGATTCGTGAAGGCAAAGATTTCGTCTCCGGGGAAAATATCGAAGAGATGCAAAAACGCACCGATTGGGGAGACCTGTTGACGCCCAAAGCGGTTGCAACACCGGTTTCAGCTAAAGAACGCCGGCAATGGCGCTGGCCGGATTGGTAAACATCTAATGGGTTGAAACGCTTCATTTTGTCTGCTAAATACAATTTAAGATCCCTGAAAAATTAGAAATTCAAAAATGGATCTGGATTAGGATATTCGATGACGCAAGAATTTGATCCCAAAAAGAGTTATCTGGCGGTTAAGGCTCATGAAAAAATGATCGCCTATGTCGGCTTCGGCATCCAAGTCGGAGATGATCACCGAAGTAAGGACGGTGTGATCAAAATATCTTCTTTTCAGCGCCCGTACGGCGGCGGATATATAACCCTCACATTTATTGTCGATACCGAAGACGACAGAGAATTAAAAGATCATTTAGGGCAAATTTTTAACAAGCTGACGCAGGATTCTTTAGGCCCTTCTTTAGGAAAAGACATGCAAAAACTGGTAAAGGTCTCTCTGGATTCTTTAGAAGAAATACCCGAATGGTATATAGAAGAACTCAGCATTCATTTAAGCAGTTTCAGCGAACGGATGGATGTCTTGATAGAAGAAAAGCTGCTTCCTGCGCTAAAGTCGATCCTGTCCGTTTCCTTTGATCCCGTGCAATGGTGGCCTGCTGACAGACCCGTTGAACTACCCAAAGAGACATCGTTAATAACTCAGATATCTCCAAAAAAGCTTTTTCGTAAGTGGTTTAAGGGACAGTAATCAAAAAGGAGGATTTATGGCGTTAAAAGTGAACTCCGCTGAAACGCGGCCCGGCGTTTTCACCGTATCTCCCATTGGAACCCTGGATGCCAATACCTATACAATATTAGAGAAAACCATTGAGACAGTCTTAAAGCAAATGCCGGATGTCATTATTTTCGATATGAAATTCCTGGATTACATCAGTAGCATGGGTGTGCGGGTTTTGTTGAAAACCAAAAAGGCCCTTGAAAAGGATGCCGGCAAAATCATGTTTATGCATTTGCAGCCCCAGATCAGAAAGGTTTTCGATATCTTAAACGCCCTGCCGACGCTGCAGGTGTTTGCCAGCATCCAGGAAATGGATGAGTATCTGGATGCAATGCAGAAAGCCACCCGCTAGCGTTTGAAAGAGAGAACATGAAAAAATATGTGTTTTTGATAATGATCACGCTTTTTATGGTTGGTTGCACAAGCGGCAAAACGCAATTGTTCCCCTCCCGGGGATATTCTGCCGATGCGGCCGAAGTCACCGTTATTCGTGAAAATCGGCTATTCGGATTTGGTTTTTCAATGAAGGTTCTTTTGGATGGTGAGGTGATCGCCCGCTTGAAAGCCGGGCAATATGTCACGTTTTACATGGATCCCGGGGTTCACACCATTGGGATTCCCGATTCAAGTGTCAGTGCAGCGCTGGAACCCGGACGTAAAAATTATTTTTTAATCCAAGCTGATTCTTCACAGTTTGGATTTGAAATCGAACGCATCAGCGAAGCTAAAGCCGAGTTTTGGATGAAGCAATCCAAGCCACTCAAATAAGAAGGGCAGAGACCGGATGGCTCTGCCCCCCTATTTGAGATAAAGCGTTGCTGTGCTTAAAATTTAAACAGAACCATCACACCGCCCATAAACTGGGTTTCAGAGCCTTCATTCACCACCGGGCTGCTGTCGTCGGCATCACCGATAAGCTGGCTGATACTGGCTACCCCACGAAGATCCCAGCGGCTGGCAATATTCCAGTTCAGGCCCAGATCAATGCCGACATCTTTCATGCCGCCATCTGCATTATATCGGCTTAGACCGCTGCGCGCCGCATCCCCGGCGGAGACGCCAAAATAGGTAGACATATAGTCATCGTTGGCATAGGTCGTGTGGGCTCCCATGGAAAGCATCCAGGCATTGTTGATCGCCCAGTTGTAACCGCCTTTCAGGATGGCATACCAACCATCATAGGCATTGCCCGTGTCGCCTAAAATATCTAAAAATAAAAACCAGTTGTTCAACTCAATCCCGCCGAAAATCCCCAGCTCATTGGCATCACTTATGTTTTTCATGCTATCGACCCGGTTGTTTTCTACGTCGGATCGCTCTCGCCGATAATTATACACCGGTCCCAATCTCCACATGTTGCTGGGAATCAGGTTGGCTCTCAGATTTAAACCCATCAACTGAATATACATCCCATTGCTGAATCTGGCCGAGCCGGCGGGCAGCGGCACAAATTCATAATCAGATGAGCCCTCGTAGTCGGGTATCACACCGATACCGCCGCCAATGGAATAGTTAGCCGCATAACCTGATGGAATTAAAAGAAATAATGCCATAAGCATTATTGTCAAGCCCATTAACGCTTTTTGATTCTTCATCGATTACTCCTCCTTTAACTTTGGTAATAAGCACTCCTAATAAACGGCACACTTCAATCTAAAATAAAGTCCGTATCATTTAGTCTAACGTTATAAAAAAATCAAGAAAATAATTGAAATTTCGCCGGCCACCCGATCCGGGGTAATGCGCCGGCAATGATTGGTAAATAAAAAACTGGATAAGAAGGGTGGTTTTCGCTCTGGTCTATTTTATGCTTAAATGGCCCAGCAGCGTTATATCATCCATAGGCTCGGCCCTGTGTCCAAAATCCATCAAAGATCGAAACGCCTTTTCAACAATGCCCGGAACCGATTCGCCCTGCAAGAATTCCAGCGTTTGATAAAACCGATCCGTACCGTAAAATTCCCCTTTTGGGTTCTGATAATCAACGATTCCATCGGTATAGATAAAAAGCGTATCGCCAGCAGCCAGATTCAAGCGGCCTTCGGCATAACGATCCTTCTGCCCGTTTAAAGGTCGCAGATCGCCGATCCCGATGGCAGGCCCGCCGCTTTTTAATAATTCCATTTTTCCATCCTTACGCAAAACAACGGAATACGGGTGTCCGGCATTACTGTAAATCAGATCACCGCTTTTTGTGTTGATGATCATGTAAGTGATCGTAAAAAAGTTATTGAACCGTTCGAAGGGGAACTCGCTATTCAGGGCAGCGAGCACTTCAGCCGGGGTTTTGAATACCCGGGTTGATGATGATTTTTCCGACTTTCTGCTAAAAAGATGGCCTGAATTCAGCTGTAAAAACTGCGAAACAGAGACCGTTACCATGGCAGCCTGCACACCATGGCCACTGACATCGAGCATATAAATGCCCCAATGAGCATCATCGAGCTGAAACAGATTAAAAATATCGCCTCCCATATGTTCACAGGGCTCAAATTTCCAGGCGACCTCCAGGTTTTCAGCCGAATCGACCTTCAGCGGCAAAAGGCTTTTCTGGATCTCGGCGGCAGCCGCAAGGTCTTCATCCAGCCGT
>JARRJQ010000067.1:12759-20010 GCA_037388985.1 Desulfobacterales bacterium
CCCGAAGAAGCTGATTATTGATACCGGTATCTTTCAGGTAAGCCCAATATTCCAAAATCTGCTTCACCAGAAATGCATGTTGCGGCTTTTTGATATCCAATTCTTTTATTTGGTCTCTTAGTGAATCTTCGAGTTTCATTTTATTTGAACCGTTCTTTAAGATCGCCGAAGTTAAAGTTGGTGCCGTCTTCCACAAGGGCGTCGATCCCCACCCCCTTTAAGGCGATCAGCTGCTCAAACACATAGCGCATGATCTCTTTATCGTTGATCACACTGCCGTGCTGGGGCGCGATCACTGAAAACGGGATCTCTAAAATTCTTTTAATAGCGTAATGCAGCGCCTTTGCAGACGGCATCAGTTTTTTATGAAAATTAAGGATGTCGTTAATCGGACAAATGCTTCTGCCTTCCGGACAGTTGGACAGCTTGACGCAATCCATGCACTCCGGTCTTAATTTTAAAAACAGTTCCCACTCAAGTCCTTCACTGCCGAACAGATCACTGGTGAACAGAATCCCGCTTTGTGAATCGAAGGTCACAAAACTGCCGCCGGAGTGAGCATAGGGCGTTTTGATAAACTGAAGGGTTCGGCCGGAGGAAAATGCGTATTGATTATTAATTTTGCTGATGGGCAGCAGCCGGGTAGACACGGAATAATGGCGGATAAACATTAAATTTGCCGAATCGGATATAATCCTCAAATCCTTTCTATTAATGATATCTTCAAAATTGGGAATACTGCCGCAAAGATCCGGGTCATAGTGCTGGTATAGCAGGGCGATAATTTGATTGGGGGCAATGCCGGTTTGCAAGATCTTCATCATCACCGTGGCAAAATCCGGGCGGCTGCCGCCGTCGATGACGATGGCCTCATCATTGTCGACGATGAGATAGGGATTGCAGTGCAGACCCGACTGCTCATCGTAAAAACCAATCCAATAAATCCCCTCGGCAATCTCAACCGCACTGTCAAGGTCGATGTCAGCTTCTCTGAGGTTAAACATTTTAACGCTCCCTGGTTCTAGAAGTGGGTTGGTTCAAAACCCCATCTCCCCGCTCAATGAAGCGAAACCCTTGAACCTAATCTGAAGTTTTGAGACCACTTCTGAAAATCCGCTTGCAGACTTAAATGCAAAGATAAATACGCAGAATCGGGAAAATCATCAATTACTGCCATTAACTTCTTAATTTCTGTATGAAAAATGCAGATGTCAAGGCTGCCGGATTAGATTGCGCAAAGTCGATGCCGCTCATTTGAATGAGATCCACTTTATTGAGCAGCTCGATTATCCCTTGAGAAGCTTTTCTTTCCTTTCTATTTGTTCGGTTATCAACCTGTAGGCAATATAGTATTTATAAATATTGCTGACATAGTGCACCGTTTCACGGCCGATTTCTCTGGCTGCCGCAATCTCGACGTTGTGAAACCAGACATTGGGATTCAGACCCATTTTGGCGGTTTTTTCCCGCAGGTCATTGATTCTGGCCGGCCCGGCGTTGTAAGCGGCAAAAGCAAAGAGCATCCGGTTGACTTTATCAATAGACGGATCCTTAAAATACCGATCGATAATAAACCGCAAGTATTTGGTCCCGGCATGGATGTTGTTTTCAAGCTTTTCGATGTTCGAGATGCCGATATTGGGATCGGCCGCCGTAGACGGCAGCACCTGCATGACGCCGATGGCGCCCGACGGGCTGCGCTTGCTGTTATCGAGCCCGGACTCCTGGTAAGCCTGGGCCGCAATCAGTAAATAGTCGAAGTCATATTCTCTGGCGTATTTTATGAAGAATTGAACCATGGCTCGGAACTTTTTCAGCTCCTGCTTGGAAGCGGAATTCTTGACGTAGTTCGTGTCACGCAGGTAGCGCTTGAAAAGCATGTTGCCCAGCAGGGTCCCCTTTTTGTGGTTTTTGACAAATGCATTGATCAACGATTTGAGCTTCGGGCTGTTTTTACGAAAGGCCCAGGCAATCTCACCGCCGGTTCTTACAGCAATATCCGTGTGAACCTTGATATCGTCAAAGATTTGCTCCCAGAATAGCGCCTTGTGGCTGTCGACGACGATCATCGGGATGAGACCGGCATTGACCATTTCGAGCAGATCCTCATCCTCAAGCAATTCATCGGCAAGCACCAGCTTTATCGGCGGCTTGCCGGCCTTTTTAAACACGCGATTCAACTGTATCAGACTTTCATAATAGCTGCTGGATTTGCGAACGTGAACTTCTTTACCGGCAAGATCATCGACGCCGGCAACCGGCGGAGCTGCCGGCCCGGTGACCAACAGCTCCTTCACACCGGTCAACAGAGGATCCGAAAACGCCACCCGCTTTTGTCGTTGCGGGGTGATCGTCAGGTTGGCGACGGCGATGTCCCCAAAACCCTTTACCAGACCTGAAATGATCTCATCGCGCCGCACGGGGATGAATAGGACTTTAATCCTCAACGTTCCGGTCTTCAATTTTTCGTTCACATATTTCTCAAATTCTTTAAGCAGATCATACGAAAGGCCGCGCTGATGCCCCTGGTCCAGGAAATAATAGGTTTTGCTGTATGCCACCAGCACACGAATCAGCCTTCTTTTAACCATTCCGTCGAAATCGCCGATCCAAGGTTCATTCAGCAGAGTGGCTTCTTCAGGTGTTGGAGCCATCTCGGCAGTCGGCGCAAGCCGGGCCGCTGTAAACACGATTGCGGCTATGATAGCAATAGCGGTCGTCCAAACTGCCCGCGGACGTAAGAATTTTTCCCAGGAGCCAAGAATGAAAAGAGGGCTCGGAGTGTTTTTACCGTCACTCCTGTTCAGGCGAGCGCTCAGCCGTCCTTCCCGCGCAGCCGGGTCTCCAGACATGCAATAGACATTTCCGGATTCCCGCCTTCGCGCGAATAAGACGCTTGAAATGAAAAAGTTTCCTGCCCGCTGGATAAACTGAATCACTGGTTTTCCTTTCAGGACAATCATTTTTTTACTGGAAAATGCGCTTTTGCTCCGGGATTAAACAAGGCGATCGTCAGACAGACGCTACCCATGATGGCCAGGCGGTCGGAAACGGCGTCATGTCTTAATTTCTTTGAAATGTCTCTTAGAAAGCCGGTTGCGTGCCCATCAAACAGGGTATTCCGGCTTTTTAACTAGATTCGAATTGATGAACGCTAAACTCGGGGGGATTGCTATTTTAGAAAGTTCGCCACCTCATACATCTAGAGATGGCCAGTCGCCACTTCGCGCAGCAGGATCTCAAATTCTCTATTTTGACCGATCGGGTTGCAACACGCGGAATGCGAATTCTATTCAGTACTTAATTTATTGCGATACTCGACATAGGCATCGCGCACCGCAATGTAAGGTTCAAAGGCTGCTTTTTTGAGCGCATCGATATCTTCGATCTGAAATGACAGGTCATTGAACTTGTCATAGGCAGTAATGGCCGCCGTGGTACGCCAGCTGTAGCCCCCCAGTTCCTTATAACGCAGCCAGCTGACCGGATCCAAAAAATACGAGTCGATAAACCGGGCACTGTCGCGCAAACTCGATGGGCCCAATATCGGGTACATGATGTAAAAACCGTTGCCCAGTCCATAAAACGCCAGGGTCTGACCCAGATCCTCGGGGCTGGGCTTCAGATCATAATGGGAGGCGATATCGTTAATGCCCAACACGCCAAAGGTTGTGTTCATCAAAAACCCGCCCAGCTCCTGCATCGCCTTGGTGCCCTTGAACTGCAGCAGGCAATTGACAAAGCGGATCGGAAACTTCAGATTATAAAAAAAGTTACGCACCACCGTTCGGAATTCCTCGGGGGTTAAAAAGTTGTAAGTTTTTGCCGCCGGCCTTATAATCAGCTCGTATAAATTATCATTAAAAAAATAAATCACACCGTTTATATTATAAAACGGATCGTTAATCTGGGTGACTTCGTCCCCGAAGTCCTCATCATCGTCTTCGGTTAGCTCACTGTCTTTTGCTTGCTCATTATCTGTTGCAGATGATTCTTGATTTTGCTGGGCCACAGATACCCCCGGCTGTTGATCGGATGCATCAGCCGGCACCCCCGCCGCAATTATCAAGAAAAAAACCATCAGTGCCGCGGCAGCCAATAATTTCTTCACGGGCTTTGCTCCTTTCCTCGTTTAAGGTTTGAATCCGCCGCCGGTGTTTTAACTGGCCGGCTTTTCTTTGACTTTTTCCCGTAAAGTCTGCAGCAGGTCTTCAGGAGTCTTGTTGCTAAGCATCTGCCTGAACTGACCGCGATAGTTTTTGATCATGCTTATACCTTCGATGACCACATCGTAAACCCGCCAGTTTCCATCCTTTAGCGTCATGCGGTAAAACAACGGAACTTTCTTATTGTCCGTCGTAATAATATAACTTTCAACTTCCACCTGGCCTTTCCTGAGTTCGGTGACTTTGCCAAACTCGATCTTTTCATGAGTGTAAGCCAAAATACGGTCCGCATAAACGTTTTCAAGAAGTTTGCTGAAAAGATCCACAAATTCCGCTTGCTGCTGCGGATTGAATTTTCTCCAGTCCCGTCCCAGCGTGCGCGCGGACAGTTCGTGGTAATCAAATATCTCGTTAATGATTTTGCGAATATCGGCCAGTTTGGCGTCGCGCGACTCCTCTTTGAAGGACGGCTCCTGCATTCTGGCCAGCATCTTGTTGATCTGCGCCTCAACGGTGGCTTTGGCATCTGCAGCATAAGTCTGCATGGGCAAAATCAGCAAAACCGAAAGCCATATGATGTTTATCCACACAAATTTCCTTTTCATATATTCCCCCCATAGATTTTAAAATTTAGATTTTGGATTTTAACCCTCTCACTCTGCAGTTCAAAATCCCAAATCCAGTGGTCAAATACCCGGTACCCGGCAACAAACGCTATTTTTTCCCGCCGCCAACGTCTCCGAAAGCATATTTGCTGATCAGATCCATGATATCGGTGGGCGATTCGGTGTCGGTGATGGTGTCGCCATTTTTCAGCAGCTCGCCGCTGCCGCCCGGATCGATGCTGACAAATTTATCACCGATCAATCCTTCGGTCTTGATTGAGGCGATCGCATCGTCATAAATTTCAATACCGTTATCAATTTTAAAATCAACCACGACCAGCTGGTCTTCCTGGTCCAGTTTAAAGGACTCAACCCGGCCGATATTCAGCCCCAGCATCGTGACCGGGTTGCCGGGCCTCAGACCGGTCACCTTGTTAAACTTAGCATACAGGGTGTAGGAATTTTCTCCCAAAAACCCGACATTGCCCAGCTTTACCGTCATATAGGCGATGGCTAATAAGCCGATGACCACAAAAATTCCAACAACTGTTTCCTGGGTATACTTTTTCATTGCGTCTGACCTCCACATTCACATTGAAAGCGCGCAATTGGTTTTTGATTGAAGCGCGCAAATTCCATTACCGATTCGATTTCAATCTGGGGTTTGCCCTGGGCCAGCCCGGCCAGGATGTCAAACTCAAACCAATCCTCGTTGGCCTTCTCACCGTCGGCCAGTGATTTGATGTTGGGCAGTCCATGCTCCCGAAAATCTTTCTTAAAATCCGCCATGATGCTCTCGGCCTCCTCCAGGTTCGAATAAGGCAGCACGGTGGCATATTCATTGATGGTCTGGCGCGAAGAAAATCCCCCCACCGCGCCGAAGTGTTTGTTGATGTAAGAGCCTAAAGACCGGATGATCTCCTGGGCCGCATCGTGGCCCATATGCTCGATGATCGTGTCCAGATCGTCGACGGCAAAGGCGGCCACCGCATAGGTGGCATCCGGGTGCCGCCGGCTCAGATCGGTTTGATAACGCACCTTGAAATGGCGCTTGGAGTACAGCCCGGTAATATCCTGTTGCAGGCTTTCAAGGCTGGTTAGAATTTCTTCCCGGAATGGATGATCAAATTCCTCAAATTCGTCCGGGCTGCCCTGGAAAACGATTTTCTTATCGTAAAGGGCCAAGATGCGATTGGAAATAAAATACACATCCGGAATTTCATGGCTGATCAAAAGGGCGGTAAAACCAAACCGGTTTTGATATTCGGCCACCATCCCCAGGATGGCATTTTTGCGGATGGGGTCCTGGCCGGTGGTCGGCTCGTCAAACAGCACCAGCGAGGGGTCGGTGACCAGTGCCCGGGCCAGCGCAGCGCGCTTTTGCATCCCGCCCGACAGTTCAGAAGGGTATTTATAGGCCACATCGCTTAACTCGGCGTTTTCGATGCTGGCCAGGGCCTTCTTTTCAATTTCCTTTTTGCTCATGTGGGTGGTCTGACGCAGCGGCAGCGCCACATTTTCAAAAACCGTCATCGAATCAAAAAGCGCGTTGTTTTGAAACATGTAACTGATCTTCCCGATATAGGCATTCCATTCTTTTTTGCTCATTTGATTGATGGGCTTTCCGCGGTAAAGCACCTGACCCTCGTCGGGTTTGAGCAGTCCGATAATGTGCTTGAGGGTTACGCTCTTGCCTGTGCCGCTTAGCCCGATTAAGGTGGTCACTTCACCTTCATAAATTTGAAAGTCAACACCTTCCAAAATGGTGCGGACATCGAAGCGTTTGGTCACACCCTTAAATTCGATGATAGGTTGTTTTTCCATAATAGTCCCTATAATATGAAAGAGGTTACGACATAATCTGAAATCAGGATCATCACGCAGGAGATCACCACCGCCGAGGTGGTCGACAGGCTCACACTTCTGGCCCCGTAACTGTCGGTGCGCATGTGGGTGAAAAAACCCTGAAAGCAGCAGATGGTGATGACCAAAATCCCGAAAACCAGGGACTTGACCAGCCCCCCGGTGATGTCTGAAAGCTCGGTGGCGGAAATCACCCGATAAAAATAAGCCCCGGAATTGACCCCCAAAAGCAGGCAACCGCTGATCCAGCCGCCCAGGATACCGATCAGATCAAAAAAGGTGGTTAAAATCGGAAAGCTGATAATCGCTGCCGCAATTCTCGGGCTGATCAAATAGCCCAGCGGATCGATGCGCATGGTGGACAGGGCATCGATTTGCTCGGAGATACGTTGAATGCCGATCTCAGCGGTCATCGCCGAACCGGCCCGCGCGGTAATCATAATGGCGGTTAAAACCGGCCCCATCTCGCGGATCAGCGAAAGGGCCACCGCAGTGCCCAGAACCCCCACCGAACCGAATTTAAACAGCACATGGTACAACTGCAGGCCCAGCACCATCCCGGTAAAAAAACCCACCAGCATGACAATTTGTGCGGATTTGGCCCCGATAAAGTAAAC
>JARRJQ010000068.1:0-13289 GCA_037388985.1 Desulfobacterales bacterium
ATGCCGATTTCCTGATACCGCTTGCCGGCTGTCATGATTTCCAGAGGCCGCTCGCTTTCGTCATCATCGACCGTGCCGCTAAGATATTCGACGGCATATAAGCGGGCGTCACCGCCGAAGCCGCAGACATCTTGATTCGGTGCAAAGCTGGTGAAAAAAACATATTTGGCAGCGATCAGCGGTTTGGCCAGCACCCTTTCCGAAGGATTGCCCGCTTGATGGTCGAGATAAAAGTACCAGCCGTTGGCCAGCGCATTTATCTTGACATCCTCATTGGCCGCATCAAAAAAGTCACTGCTGTAGACGATGCTGCTCACATTGCCCAGATCCGCTTTGTCGATTGTGGTGGTACCGGTAAAATGACCTCTATTGGCATTGTCTACGGATTGCCGCTCTTCAATCAAGCAATAAAAGCCGTTCTGCGTGGAGTCGGCCTTATCACTTTCCTCTATATACTTGCCGGTACCGAAATAGATTCGCAGGTATTTGCCGGCGTTGGAAAATGCCAGCGCCGGTGTGGCGGTTATCGCCTGGGGATTGCCGCTGGCGTCGGTGGCGTGAAACAGTTCAACCCGCTCCCAACCCTTTTGTTCGTAATCATAGTAAAATTTCCACAGGGTCCCTTCCGTATCACCCGCATAAATCAGATCCAGGTAACCGTCCATATCGGAGTCCAAAACTGCCGGAGGAGACAGCGTATAATAGGGGCTGCCGGCAGCTTTCGGCTGCGCGTTGCGATCATCGTCCCAAATAGCGCCGATTTTCCAGATATTAAGCTTTTGACCGGTTGCAATGTCCAGCGCGGCAATTTCACCCGTTATGTCTGTCGAAGTGTAACCGCTGGTGATAATGGCGGCCCAGTTGTCTACAGCACCGTTGTTGGCTTTGACTTTACCGATGGCCGGTGTGTTGGAAGACATCCGGCCGTTAAACGGGATCTTATCCCACAGCGCCTTAAATTGAGAGGGATCTGGGTCGGTCACATCCAGGGCAAAATATTCCTGGCCGCCGAGCCGGTTGCCCCCGATTAAGATGGTCAGCCATTTGGAGCCATCATAAACATCTGCGGCCACCGGGGTCAGATCGACAAAATACTGATGACAATTTTCTTCGGTGAGCTTGAGCAGTTTGCTGTGCAGATTTTACTATGATTACGAACAAAAGGGTTGGGAGCGGGTTGAACTGTTTCACGGCATGCAGCATGCCGTCGTTGGCCCCCACGTAAATGATGGTTTTACGACCTGCATTCGCCGTCCTGAAGGCACTATAGGTTAATTTTTCCGGATGATCGATGTCAGAGCCAAACAGCCAGGCGCGCGGCGCTCCGACCGAGATGGGGGTTGAATAAATGATGTCGCCCAGCAGCCAGCCCTGGCGGTCCTTGTATTTGTCGCCGTCGTAACTGGTGTCCCCGCGGATGTATCTGATGATGTCTCCGGTTTCAACCGCATCTTTATTCCACACATCCTCAAGGTGAGCTCTAACGGGGTCGGCATCCTTAAATTCCTGCTTATTTGTCGTTTGTGAACTCATAAAGGTGTAAATTTTACGACTGGTATGCTGGTTTTTGTCCACCCTGTCATTTAATTCTTCCCCGGCTTCCCAGTCGTGACCGTATCCGTCTGTATCAGGCTCATAGGGCAGCGTAAAGCGCTCCAGATAACCCCGCCAGGATCCAGCCGGCAAAAACTTGGCCCGAATCAAATAGTCGTCCGTCGTGGTAGAGGTGGTTATCGTCGAAACTGCCGTCCCGGAAGCCACTTTCGACATAATATCGGCTAAGGCGGCCTGCATGGCATTGGTCAGTTCATCAATCGAGTTCGCGGTAAAATACTGCCCGCCGCCCTTCACGGCGGCCTGCTCCAGCAGATTGTCCGCATGATGAAATCCGATGGTGTAGGTGATCATGTTTTGCTTGCCCGGAATATCGGAGCGCATGTCGTGGTCGTACAAAAACTTGGCCACGTCGTCCAGGTATTTGGCCTGGCCGGGTTCATCATCATCATCGGAAGTGTTGCGCGTGTCGCAGGGATAGACCGCGCCCGGCAGAGGCAGGCCGTATTGGGCGTTGTTCGGATCGGAAATCCCCGGGCGGATTACTTCCGGATCGGAACGTTTGCAGTCCAGCGGATCGTTATCGCCGTCATAGTCACCGATATAGTCGGTGATCAGGTCCCAGTCATTTTCACAGTTGGCCTCTCCGTCGGTAAACATGATCACATAAGCCTGCTCGCAGCTGTGCTGCAGGGGACTGGTGGTATCGATGGAATTGCCGTGGTCATCGGTCAGGGAAGCCAGAAAAGGATCCAAATCACCGTCATGATCAGCGTCATAATAAAAGGTGTAGTCCGTGCCTTCTTTGTAATAGCCGAACCCGGCAGGCCCCTTGCCCAGGCGGTGGTTCTCACCGTCGACCACGGTGGCAAAATAGCGGCCGGCATCGGCCAGAGTTTCGGCCAGGTTGGTCCAGTGGCGCGCTCCGGTATCATCGCGCCAGTCATACACGCCCGCCGGCATGTAGGTATTGATATAGTTGATGATGTATTCGGCCGAGGTGGCAAAGCTGCCGGTAGTTCCGGGAGGAACCAGCACTCTGCCGCCTTTGATCGCATTGTGGTTACCCACAACCCCCCCGGGCCGGCCATCCGGGTCTTTCCAGGGGGTCCCGTCCAGCCGCATCAGGCCGAAGCGGATGTTTGTGTTGGCTGCCAGAAACTGCAGCAATGCTTCTTTGGCCTCGTCAAAGCGGGTCACCCCATCGCCGTCATCTTCATCCATCGACCCGGAAGTGTCGAAAATGATCAGCACGTTGGGCTCCATTCCCTCGGTTGAAAACGGCGGCGCCGGGCAATCGCCCAGCCCGATGGATATGCTGTCTCCGACAACCACGGTCACATAGACATGGTTGTCCAGGGCGTCGGTGATGGTCACCGTTACCGTTCCGCCACTTTCAGCGGTAATCGTTATGGTACTGCCGCTGACCGAGGCGGTGGCCACCGCGCTGTTGCCCGAAGTCGCCGTATAGCCGGGTTTGCCGCCGCTGACGGCAACGGTCGCCTGATCGGCGCCTTCGGTCATATAAAGACTCACAGTGCTCGGGCTGGCCGCCAGCGCCTGGGTTACCGTGACACCGACCGATACGGATTCGCCGACGCTGTCTTCGACAGTGATCGTGGTGGTGTCTTCGCTGACACCGGTTACGGTCAGAGTGGTGCCGCTGATGTCGACATCGATTGAAGAATTGTAACCACTGGCGGTGTACGGACCCGTTCCGCCGCTGATGGTGGCGGTGGCGTCATTGCCCACAAAAACACTGATGGAGTCGGGAAAGACCGACAGCGCTCCGCCGAGGCCGATATACTGGGTATCGACCACCACATCGTCAAGATAAATGGTATTGGCTTCAACCTGCCTGGACCAGTAAATACCCCCCGGAGAGACACGGTTAACCGGATTGGCGCCCAGGTTAATACCGGTGGCCTCGATATCCAGGACACCGTCCAGCCAGAAGCGTGCCTCGCCTGCTGAAATATCGACCATCATCTCAAGGGCATGCCAGGTTCCGTGCGACATCGTGTGTCCGGTACCAAAACCATAACCCAAGCCGGTGACGCTGTTATACAAATACAGCGTATCGTCGTCTTTAATGCTGACCGATATGATATTGCTCCAGCCGTTGAGAAATTCCATAAGTGTGACATTGTCACTGGTGTAAAACGCCGAGTCCAGATAAAAATATGCACGCATGTACAACCGGGTCTGGTCGGATATGGCCTTCCATAATGTCGCCTGGGATCCGCCATCGTTTACATCATCGATTGTGCATTTCGCTGAATAGCTGCCCGAATGGGCCTTTGAAGTAACGTAGGTAACGGAATCGTTGGTTGTGGTGCTCTGGAAATCAAACGGGCTGTAACCTCCGTTTTCAAAGCCATGCTCGAAAATATAGGCGTTTAAATTGCCCGCCAAGCAAAATATAGCCAGTCCTACGATGAGCATCATGCGCAGTGATCTTTTCGGCAGTAATATGTGCAGCAATAAAGTCGGCAAAAAACCAGGACTTCTAAATTGCAATTTATATGACCCCATTATTAAAATCCCCCTTTATCCTTCAATCATATTGCTTATATTTTTCAATTTTATCCAAGCCGACCAATTTGGGATGCCGCGCCCCGCGGAGCGCTCCCATTTGAAGTGATGGTGTAAGGCCGCTCCAAAAAATCGGTTGCCTCCCACCCGTCGTCGTAAACGGCTTTCAAGGACTCACCGGTTACCTGATAGCCTATATTGGAAGCGATGGTGCGAGATAGGGTAACCGTTGTATCCGGCGGGTTGGTCTGGACGATCTGGACCGCCAGTTCCTGCCATCCGCTTTCCGCTGCATAAAAAGCCATTTTATAAAGTTGTGAATTGGTGGTTATTTTCAATTCGGTATTGCTGGTTTTGGTGGCGGCCATCCCGATGATGGTCAGCAGCACCAAAATCATAAGGGCAACCAGAATGGCTGATCCCTTATCGTTTTTGAGTATCGGTTTTATTTTCGTCATTGTTCAAAAATCCTTTTATGTTGAGCCCTATTTTTTGGGTCACCCATCTGTTGCTTTTGAGCATCGAGACTACCAGTGGCTCTAAATATTGGCCCTGACAAAATTGATACTGACCGTTTTAAGTCCCGGAGCCGGATCGCAATCAACCGGTGCGTTTTTGTTTTCCTTCCAGCACACCCGTATTTCAATGGTCGCGGTGCTGGCCAGCGGATTATCCAAATCCACAAACTGCTCAACGGTATAAACATTTGAATACCAGTCCGGATCGTCGGGATCGATCGGCAGAAAATTGCGCCCACCGACTAGGGTAGCGTAATCTATTGAAAGCCGATTTTCGGCCCATTTAGCGGCTAAAAGCGTTGCCTCGGTTCGCAGTTTGGCCGAAGCGTTGTTGCTGATCGCGGCAAGCTGCATACTCCAGACAGCCAAAATACCAATGGCAAAAATGGAAAGAGCCATCAGAACTTCGATAATCGTAAATCCCTGATGGTCGGTTACTTTTTTTGTTTGAAGGGCATTCGCCTGTTTTTGGAACATCTTATAATCACCTCAATTATAATTAAGGTTTCTGCACCTGACTTCATTTTTATAGCTCAGGGTCCCATTTTCATCCTGTATGGTTAGAATGATTCCCACCCTGCGAATGTCTTGAAGGCTCTCATCCGGGACCTGCACCGGGGTAAGCTCGGTGTCGATTAGAGAATTGCCGAACCCGTCAAGATAATCGAATTGAATCGAGCTGATATTAAAGGCGGCCGTCTCATCACCGTTGCCCGCATTGCGGATTAAATTCGTACCCTCCAACCGATAGCTGACGATCTCACCGGGATCGTCGAGCGCATCGTCACTGTAGCCGGATTCATCGGCTTCATCCGGTTCATCGATGGATCCGTCGCCGTCGTTGTCAATGCCGTCTGACTCCTGACCGGGTGTGTCCTCATCTGTTTCGCCGTCAAAGTCATTGTCCACGCCGTCGGTTGCTCCGCCGCCGAGGTTCATGGTAAATTCAATCTGATTGGTTTCTGCAATTGTGATGCCCGCAATATCGGTTTTGGTGGGATCGTAGCCTGCCAGCCGGATGTCTCTTTCCATCAGGAACAGAGCGGCCCTTAAATTTTGTTGCCGTTCAACAAGCTGCTGCTGCTTACGGTGCGACTTGGTCTGCGTCCAGTACACCGAAAACATCCCGGCCATAACGATCGAAGAAATGGCCATAGCGACCAGAAGTTCGATAAGTGTGAATCCGTTCCTTTTCATCATTTTTGCTTCCGCCATTAATAGATATCCGCTATTGAATCCTGATGGTACCCGCGATTAAGACCTCAATAGTCTTTTGCCGATTGCCCTTATAACTGAGAGTGACATCTCCGGATCCAAGCGCATTCCCATTTTTCCGGGGCAGTCCGTCAGGGGCAAAGGCAATGCTGTTAACCGGATCAGTAAAAGTCGTGTTGTCCAAATTGACCCCCGGGTATTCCGACCAGGGGTTTGAACTGATCACCTCTTCTCCCGCGTCATATAGCAGGTTCCCGTTGTCCATATACACCGTGTAATCGTTGGCACTGAAGGTGACCGCACATAATGCATTTCTTTTGACCGCTTCAGATTTTGCTCTTTGAAGATTGCCATAAACATCTAGGGCAGCCCGGTTCAGCTGGGAGTTGGCGCGCCAGCTGATATAGCTCGGGACGGCGATCCCGGCCAAAATGGATATAATGGCAATCACCGTCATAAGTTCAACAATTGAAAATCCTGAATCTTTACGCATGGTTTTTTCTCCAAAAAAATCCTGCCGGTTTTAAAAGCAAGTTCTGTGCCATTTAAAGCCCTTTAAAAGAACCAAGCTTTTAATATTTCTGTAATAGAACGTGCTTATCAATGCGGACTATATCTAATCGAAATAATGATAAAAACCATTAGAAAACGAATTTAATCTGCGGTTTTCAAAATTCATTTTTTCGTCTACCGATTTTCACTGCCGGAGAAAAATTAATCCGCGCATATTAAATTATTTTAAAAAGTATTAAAAAATTTAATACTCGCTTTAAGGCAGGATCATAGGACTGGTCGTTATATCGGTAAGATTTTGAAAATACTTGAGTTATAAGGATAACGCGGAAGAAAAAAGGCTAAAATTTCAGGTGCAGAGGTCAATTTGCACCTCCGGAAGTTGTTTCTAACCTCCTAACCCGGGCAGGCCAGTTGGAGCAAAGCGTAAATCCCGATTTATCGGGGAGCCAAAAATGATCAATTAATCACGAAAACACAAAGTAGGCCTTAAAGCTGGAAAGCTTGTATCCCGGAAAATTAATTCGTGCCAAAGCTATTAGCTTTCAGGCCTCCAGGCATCCCAGCTTTCGAGCTTAATGATTGATTTCGTCCTTTCGTGGTGTGAAAAGTTTTTTTATAAAATACAAAGAAACACCAATTAAGACTCTAAAGACTGCACCACCCACTCGAGGCCCAACTCTAATAGCTTTGCCCGACCGGGGCGGCCGGTTTGCGGGTCGCAGCCGATCATCTCGTAATACAGGCGGACGGCGTTATTAAAATCCGCCTCTTGAAAAATTTGCTTGCCGGCATCGGCCCCATCGGGTTTGGGATCAAACAGGCGCTGCGGCAGGCGGTCATCACCGGCACCAAAGCCTTCGCGGCAGTTAAAGGCCCGGCCAATCAGGCTACCGCGTTCAGCAGCACGCATCAATTCAAACAGGCTGGCCTCCCACCCTGTCACGGCGCTAACGCATTTAACCATGGGCTCGATGGACATCACTCCCCGCGGCGCATAACCAAATACGCAAAGACCCAGCGCATCCAACGTGCGCCAGAAGTTTTCCAGTATTTTGTAATTGCGCACCTTTTCAGATGTGATTTCGGTTGCATGCATCGGTTGATAAATCCCCAAGGGCTTGACGGAATTCAAGGAAAACGATTTTTCGTTGACAAACATGGTGTCATGAGCAGCCGCCATGTGGTCCGCACCGTAAGTGCTGACCGCAAAACCAATTCCCACCCCGACCTTTACCCGTGGATCATGCATGGAGATTTCCTGACCCTTGACCGACAGATGGCAGGGTTTGTCCGCAACCCCCCATTTAGCGGCAAGCCGTGCTGACCCTTCAGCCAGAAGATCGCCAAATCCCTGTCGCCGGGCAATCAGCTCCAACAAATGAATCATTAAATCGGCGTCCGCGAAGCGCAGTTCTAAACCACCGGTATCGGCCTTGGTGATGATTTTTTCCTGAAAACATTCGCAGGCAAACGCAATGGTCATGCCGGCTGAGATGGTATCCATGCAGTGGCGATTACAGATCTCGTTGCCTTTGGCGATGGCTTTTAAATCCAGAATTTTTAGGTTGGTGCCCAGCGCCGAGATGGTTTCATATTCCGGGCCTCCATAACGGGAGTCCACGCCGTATTTGGGATCGTCCAGGGCGATGCCCCTTTTGCAGCGGATCGGGCAGGCATAACAGCCTTTTCTTTTTTGCAGAAGAATTTCATTGTAAGCATCCCCACCGACAGTAGCGGGGTCATTCAGGCGGCTGTGCCGGAAATTGTCCACCGGCAGAGCCCCGGCGGCAGATAATAGCTCCGGAAAAGCCGTGGTGCCGTAAACATAGAGTTGTTCGCCCAGAGGATTATTTTTAAACGTGGCGGCATAACGTTGTGCCGTGTCCCGCAAAAAATCCGGATCGTGAAAGGACAGTTTCTCGGTGCCCAGGGCCGCAACGGCCCGAAGATTTTTGGATCCCATAAGCGCCCCAAGGCCACATCGACCATTGAAGTGGCCCAGGTTGTTGGTGATGTTGGCAAACCGCACCCGGTTCATTCCAGCCAGGCCGGTTTGCGCCACACGAATTTTTTTGTTGCCCATTTCAGCTCGAATGGCATCTTCGACTTCCCGGGCTCCCAGCTCGGCAATTGAGGTTGCATCTTTTATCTCGGCATGCCCACCGCTAACCCACAGATAAACGGGTTTTTGCGCCTTGCCGCGCAACACAACAGCATCAAAACCCGCCATCTTGAGTTCAGGGCCGAAAAAACCGGCGGCTTCAGATTCCCCCGCTGTTCCAGTAAGCGGCGATTTACCCACTGCGGCAAATCGGCAGGCTGCCGGCAGCGGAGCGCCGGTCATTATCCCGGTGGCTAAAACCAGGATGTTTTCCGGAGAAAACGGATCAATCCCGGCGGCAACCTCCTGCATCAAATAATGATAGCCAATTCCACGCCCGCCCAGATAGGACCGATAGAAAACCTCATCTTTTTCTTCAACCTCAATTTGTTGATCGCTCAAATCAACATGCAAAATTTTGCCCGTATAACCGTATGACATAATCAGGTTCCTTTCCCGCGATTGGTTTAAATTCGGGTCACTATAAAATAGTGTCGTATTTCTGTCAAAAGCTTGTTCAGAATAAAAACAGCCGGCCATTGGCCGCCCCGGACTTGAAAGATCCGATCGGAAGCTTATTTTTATGCAGAAATTAGCAAATTTGAGTGTGTCGGAAAAGCGTTTCAGTTCTTGAGGCGTTGAATTTAGAATCGATTCGGCATTTTTTCTGTAAAGTGAAACAATGTGAACCGAACGCCAATAACAGGAGCTCCAATGGGAAAAGCAGATGTCGTCATATTTAAGCCCTATCCGTTTGCGGCCGGTCAAAAAATTTATATCGATGGCGGACCGCGCAAAGGAGATTGGGAGGTTGTGGGGATCGGCGACCGCAAAATCAAACTTCGCTGCCCGGTTTCATCAAGAGAGTTTGAATGGGATCAATTTTGCTATTTTGTAGAGATGCGCAAAGACGAACATTGGCCGCATGAGGATTAACTTGGGCCTTGCTGAAAAATGATTCTTATCGCGGCTGGAAGCCGCTCCCACATCTTTTTTTCATTGCTTGTGGGAGCGGCTTCCAGCCAAGAAGATCAACCGCAACGTGTGAGCCGCAAAAATCTCGCTCATGTGACGCGATGCAAGCATCGGCCATGCCCTAACCGCGATAGGAGATCCAACCAGATGGATAAAAAGAATTTGGAAGAAAGGCTAAAGGAGCTTGACCGAAAAATTGCGGAAGTCCATGAGCGCATGCCGGCGCATTCCGCCAAACCGCCGATAATGAGGGAACTGTTGGCGCTCGAGGATGAAAGGGATGCGGTTCTTGGGCAACTGGATGGCTTGAAGCAAAAAGGAAAACCGTAATTAAAGGGGGATAAAAGCATGGGCCGTTGTGTGAATCATCCGGACATCGAAACTGGTTATGAATGCATGAAACACCGGGTCTTTATGTGCGAGGATTGCATGAAGTGCCGGGATCCTGAATTATACTGTAAATTCCGGACCTCCTGCACTATCTGGTTTTTAACAAAAAAGAACTTTAATGACGAATCCATGCAAAATAACGAGAACCCGCCTCAAAAATGCGCCTTACGTCCCGGGTCGAAATTGATGGGTTCGAAATAATTGAGCAGAAGTGGTTTCAAAACGTCAGATCATGTTCGAGAGCCCCGCTTGATAGCGGGATTTCACATCTGTTTTTATCAAAATTAAGGAGTTCGACAAGCGTCCCGCGGATTGAAAACGGAGCGTACACGTCAGTACGTGAGTATTGCAATTCGCGGGACAACGCAGCTATCGGACATTAGATGAGGTTTTGAAATCACTTCTACCAGGAGGCGATCTTGAAAACAGTTCATTACCGTCCAATCGGAATTATTCACTCTCCATTTAAAGACCGCAAAGGAACCCCAATCCAGCCAATCGGGGGAACAGGGGTAAAAGCGGAAGTTGAAATTTTTCCTGATTTCATCGAAGGCTTGGCCGACCTCAACGGATTTTCGCACATTATCCTTTTATATCACTTTCATTTATCCACGGCATACAAGTTAAAGGTGAAGCCGTTTCTCGATCATTCAGTTCACGGTGTTTTCGCCACCCGGGCGCCCGCCCGACCCAATCCAATCGGGATATCCGTGGTGCATCTGCTAGGAATTGATCATCAAACGCTGTATGTCGAAGATGTTGATATCATCGACCAAACGCCTTTGTTGGATATTAAACCGTTTGTACCGGACTTTGATCTGCGAAAGGTCGAAAGCACGGGTTGGCTTGGAAACAAAGTTAGAAATGCTGAAAATCTGAAGGCTGACGGTAGATTCACCGAATGATGATATGCCCGGTTTCTTGATCCCAATCATCTGTTTTTAAAATGACCGCTCCTATACGAGCTTAGCGACCTCTAGAGAAACCTCACTAAAAGCCCTTGCGACTGCAGAATCTTTGTGCACCTGCTGATAGCAGGTCCCGGAATCACCGCAGGTGACAACCCCGGGGTCAAAGGGTATTCGACCGAGAAAACGCACACCCATCTCTTTAGCGGTTCTTTCACCACCGCCGGAGCCGAACAGTTCGATCAGCTCACCACAGTGGGGGCAATTGAAACCGCTCATATTTTCAATCATTCCGAATATTTCCATTTTCACAGCCTTGCAAAAATTAATGGACTTGCGCACGTCGGCCAATGCGATCTCCTGGGGGGTGGTCACAATGATGGCCTTTGCATCCGATATCATTTGAGCCACAGTCAAGGGTTCATCGCCGGTACCCGGCGGAGAATCAATAACCAAAAAATCAAGCTCACCCCAATCGACGTCGCCGATAAATTGTTTGATGGCCGAAAACTTTAAAGGACCGCGCCAGATAATCGCATCATCTTTTCCGGGAATAAAAGGCTCAATGGATATGGCACTCAGATGATCGGAGTATCGCATCGGACTCAGTTTATGGTTCGGAGTCAACTGCGGCATACCGTTAAGTCCGAGCATTCGCGGGACATCCGGGCCGTGCAGATCAACATCCATGAGGCCCACTTGATGCCCACTGCTGGCAAGCGCAATTGACAGATTCACCGACGTGCTTGTCTTTCCCACACCCCCTTTGCCACTCATGACAATAATTTTGTTCTTTATTTTTCCCAATGACTGTTTTATAGCCGCATCTTGTTGGGCCTGTTCTTTTTGAGGATCAGGCGGTATGCTATCTTGAATTTGGACCATTTTAAATATCTCCCTTGATGTAATAGTTGCCTCCCGCTACTCTGATTGCCTTTCCTTTTATCAGGGCATCCGCAACTGTTTTTCTGGCACTCTGAATGATTCGTCCAAATGTTGCCCGCGAAACACCCATGTGATTGCCGGCTTCCTCATGAGACATGCCGAGCAAATCGGAGAGCCGAATGGCTTCGCGCTCATCGACCGTAAGGCACACCTCTTCTAAATGCACCAGCGGAATTCCGCGAGGTTTAAAATAACTGATTTCAGGATTAAACCCAACACACCGATTTTTTCGCGGTCTGACCATTTGAGTTCCTTTATGAGAATATGCTCGAAATAGTTAATTTAAGTTCTTGCGCTGCGGATGTCAAGGGATTCATACAAACAATCTGCATTCAAAAATGCATCATTTTTTTCGGTCAAAGCGCTTTCTTCGTAATAAAAACACATATCCATATATCGCCATGTTCAAGGCCGCAGCGAGTATCCCTAATATAATTTGAATTTCCCGCGTAAGGCTCGCTGGATAAAGCAGAGGCAAAAGGTAATGTCTTACAAAATCTCCGCTGTAACCCGTTTCTGTACCTTCTAGCCGCAACCAATTTTCCAAGGGTGTCAGAGGACAGATTCTTCCTGAAAACTCAATCCATACCGCCCAGGCAGCTGCCGGAATATGCAGCCAGATAATTTTTCGCCATCGGATCAATAGCAAGGCGCCAAACACCGCAAACAGCACAAAAAATAAATGAATGACAACAACCAAATTTGCAAGTAAGCGATAAATCACGGGTGGTGCTTCAATAAATTTATGCCTGAAAAAACATTGAAAAATGGGTTGCCGAGGTCAGAATGCAGACAGGGGATTTAAAAGCTCATTGATCCGCGGGAGGCTGCCATTGGATCACCTGCTTTTCAAAATTGAGCTTATATTGAAAATTTTTCAGAAAATTCATGCCCAACATCCCCTTAAAGTTTACCGGCGGCCCTTCATGGTTGATAATAATGACAGGTGCATTCTTTATTGTATGCGGCCCTATTTTCATGTAATCGATTTTGCCCTGCTCGGCATAGATCTGCTGACCGCCGGCCACCTGTGACAGTCCTTTTTTCAGCGCGATGATATTCAGTTGAACAGCAACCTCACGGTGCACAACCGTCTGAGATGCACCTGTATCCAGAAGCAGCAGAACCTCGAGCTCAATACCATTGTTTCCCAACGTAACGGGCACAAAAATCCGATTGCCTTCAATAGTGACGGCGGTTTCCAGTTTTTTCTGCCGGGCCAATTCCTCCGCCAACTTTTTCTGGGCTTCTTCTCTTTCAGTTGCCTGCTGCACTTCCAGTTCAAGTTGACGCCGCTTTTCAAGTTCCTGTTCATTTTGCCGTTGTTGATCCTCTTCGAGCCTGGTTTCTCTTTGACCGGCGGGTAGATCATCATATTTTTCCTGGTAGACCTTGATCTGATCTCTGTATTCAGGAGGCACCTTGCCTAAATCATCGACATAAAAAGTTCGGCCTTCCTTATCGACATATTTGTAAAATTCCGCCCACAGATTTAAAGGAAAATTCAAAAAAAGAAAAAAGAGGCTGAAATAAATCAAAGGATAGCCACATTTTTTAAGCATTAGATAACTCCAGCAACCTATTTTTGATCTGCCATAGCACGTGGATCGGTCGGAAGCTGCAACCAATGGG
>JARRJQ010000069.1:0-9112 GCA_037388985.1 Desulfobacterales bacterium
TCAAAATTCGAAATCATGAATGATCGAAACAAAAAACATTTGATATTATTTCATGCCGACGATAGGGACTTCAGAGTGTTTTGAATTTAAAATTTTTGGCATTTGGATTTGTTTCGGATTTCGTGTTTAGATATTCGTATTTATTTGAATATTTTTTCCCTGCGAGAATTTTTCGCACATGAACACCTTCGAACTCAAATTACTCAGAAAAGACCTGATGAAGTGGTATCGGGTGCATCATCGCGATTTACCGTGGCGCCGATCAGATGACCCCTATCATATCTGGGTTTCGGAGGTTATGCTGCAGCAAACCCAGGTGGATACGGTCTTAAAATACTACCCGCAGTTTTTAAAAAAATTCCCGAGCATCAAAAAGCTGGCCCGCGCCGATTTGCAAACTGTCCTCAAGGCCTGGGAAGGTATGGGATACTACGCCCGGGCGCGTAATCTGCACCGGGCTGCAAAAGCCGTGGTTCAGGATCATGGGGGGCAAATTCCGGATAAATGGGACGTTTTTCACAGCCTGCCGGGCGTCGGTGATTATATCGCAGGGGCTGTTTTGAGCATTGCTTTTGATCAGCCCTACCCGGTGGTCGACGGCAATGTTAAACGGGTTCTGGCCCGCTTGCATCAAATAGCTGAGCCGGTAAATCAGGTGCGCTCAAACAGCGTCTTCACCAAATTTGCCGGCAAACTTCTCGATCCAAAACAGCCGGGAACTTTCAATCAGGCGATGATGGAACTCGGTGCCTTAATCTGCAGGCCCCGAAATCCTGCCTGCGGTCGCTGCCCGTTTAACCGCCATTGTATGGCGCATCAAAACGGTCAGGTGGTCCGGTATCCGAAACGATTAAAGTCCCGGGCCACGCCTCAGTATCATATCGCAGTAGGCGTTATTTATAAAAATGATCGCGTTCTGATCACCCGGCGCAAAGCCGAAGGGCTGTTAGGGGGATTATGGGAGTTTCCGGGCGGCAAAATTAGAAACGGTGAATCCGCGCAGACCGCCTGTATCAGGGAAATCAAAGAAGAAGTTAATCTCAGTGTGCACATTGACCGGCATTTAGCACAGATTAAGCATGCCTATACCCATTTTAAAATTGTCATGGAAGTTTTTTGCTGTCAGTATAAATCCGGCAGGGTAAGATTGAAAGGGCCGGTTGGCTTTCGCTGGATTGGATTTGATGAGTTCGAAAACTATCCCTTCCCCAGGGCCAATCATAAATTTATTCCATTGATAAAGCAGGGGCAATGTATTAATCAGACTGAGGTGAGGTAGATTTTCATGGTCGATGTCCTGCTGATCCAGCCTCCCATTCGCGATTTTTATCTCACCGCCAAACGCACAATTCCGTATGGGCTGGCCAGTATTGCTTCCGGATTGATCGAAGCGGGATTTTCGGTCGAAATTCTGGATGCCTTGGCCACTTCGAAATCCAGGGTTCTTCCGCTACCACCGGAAATGTCTTATTTACAGCTGTATTACAGGCGATCCGACCAATCCCCGTTCGCGCTGTTTCACGATTATAAGCATTTTGGCTACAGCCTTGATGCTATCGGGCAACAGGTCGCAAAAGCACAACCTTTTCTGGTGGGGATTTCGTCCCTCTTTACGGCCTACGCCGATGAAGCCATCAAAACGGCTCAAAGCGTTAAAGCCAACCGGCCGGATTGCAAAATTATTTTAGGCGGCCATCACCCCACGGCTCTGCCCGAACGGGTCATGGAATCTTCAGCAGTGGATTTTGTTATGCGCGGCGAAGGCGAGCTGTCCATGGCATCGCTTGCCAAGGCACTTCAAAACGGAGCGGACTATCGTCAAATACCCGGGCTGGTCTATCGCAAATCAGATGGCAGCTTGCATATCAGCGAACCCGCCGCCATGGCCGATCCGGAAAATTATCCGCTGCCGGCTATCGCGCTGCTGGACCGGCGCTATTACCGCCGTAACAAAAAAGCCTGCATTGTCGTTGTTGCCAGCCGGGGCTGTCCGCTAAATTGCACCTACTGCTCTATCGGTGCATCTTCTCCGTTAAACTATCGCCGAAGAAGCGTTGAATCGGTGATCCGTGAAATCGAAAGGGCAGTAAAACATGATGCTGTCGGGTTTGTCGATTTTGAAGATGAAAATCTATCTCTGGATCGAAAGTGGTTTATAGCCTTATTAAGTGCGATCACCAATCGGTTCAACGGGCATTCGCTGGAGCTTCGGGCTATGAACGGGCTGCTGCCCTCATCGCTGGACGAGCAGGTTATCAGCGCCATGAAAACAGCCGGCTTTAAGGTCTTAAACCTGTCGCTGGGCACAACGGCAATGGAGCAACTCAAGCGGTTTCAGCGACCTGATGTCACCGGCGCATTTGAGCAGGTTTTAGATCTCGCTGAAGTCTATGATCTTCAGGCAGTCGGTTATATTATTGTTGGCGCTCCCTTTCAAAAAGCAGAGGATTCTCTCACAGATCTGATCCATCTGGCTCAACAAAGAGTTCTGATCGGCACCTCCGTCTTTTACCCGGCACCTGGCAGCACGGATTATGCGCTATGCACTGTTAAAGGATTGCTGCCTGAAAGCTTTTCCTGCATGCGATCCAGTGCACTGCCCCTGTCACATGTCACCAAGCGAATAGAATCCATAACACTGCTGCGGCTAAGCAGGGTCATCAATTTTATAAAATCTCTTATCGATAGCGGCCTGCCGATGCCGGATCCTGCGCCGGCAACCGAGCGACTTGCCTATTTAGGCAACCGACGGGAAGCCGGTATAAAACTGCTGCAATTCTTTTTGCATGATGGGCGGATCAGAGGGGTCAGCCCGGATGGAGAGGTGTTTGAGCACGAAATCGCTCAGGAATTGACCGAGAAATTTCTTGCCAAACTAAAATTGATTCAGATAAGAGGCTGTAAGGAGAGTAGATGAAGAAAAATTATGATCCCAGGATGCATTCGGCCGAGCATATTTTAAACCAAACGATGGACCGCATGTTTCAATGCGGTCGCTGCATGAATGCGCATATCGAACGAAAAAGATCGAAATGCGATTACCGCTTTAAAAGGGCGCTGACCCCGGAAGAAATTGAAGAAATTCAAACCCGCGTCAACCGGATCATCCGGTCGGATTTGCCGGTAAGCGAGCAGTTCATACCAAAATCAGAGGCCATACGCAGATTCAATACCGAAAAGCTACCGGATGATGTGGGTGATGACATCCGTATTGTCAGCATCGGCGATTACGACCACTGCCCCTGTATCGGTCCCCATGTCGAATCAACTTCTGATATCGGCGAGTTTCAGATCACCACAACCACCTTTGAAAATGGTGTCCTGCGTATTAGATATAAACTCACATAAGAAATAATACTGCGATATCAATGAAAACGCTGTTCGATAGCTTCAAGCAGACCGCGGTTTTTAAATGAAAGCCACCTCAGTTTCGTAACTTCGCCGGCCTTAAATCTTTTAACTTAAAGCTGTCTTAAAAATAGTGGATCAGGGTTCAGGGCAAGACGTCCCGCGAATTGATAACAGAGCGTACACGGAGTACGTGAGTATTTCAATTCGCGGGACAACGCAGCCCTGGAGACTTAGACGCATTTTTAAGGCAGCTTTTAGAAGAGTTGCAGGCGAGTTCTGTAAGCCTCAATAACCTCTTTTGAATCATCGGTGATCAGGATATTTTCCTTAATCCAGGCCGGAGCCCGACCGCGGCTGATCATTTCATCGATCTGGTTGCCGATGCCGTCCCAAAATCCTTTGCGGCCCTGCGTATCGAACAAGATGACCGGAACCTGTTCCATAATGGAGAGTTTCATGTTACATAGCGTAATTCCCAATTCTTCGAGCGAACCCAGGCCGCCGATATTAAAAATCGGAAACGATGCCACCTCAAACCATTTTTGTCGGCTGTGGCGGCAGGTGGATTGAAAAACCTGGCAAAAATCGACATCGGTGGTCATGGATTGATCGGTGATATCCAGAAAATTCGCTCCGGATAATATGCCACGGGTGCGTGCAAGGGTATTGGCCTGTTCCATAACCCCGCTGCCGCCACCGGTGACAATACCAATGCTTTTACCCCAAAAAGCGATCAGAGCGTCCATTAGAGTTCCCAGGCGGGCCTTGCCCTCTTCAGAAAGCCGCATGTTGGAGCCGTAGAAAGCAAAAAGCATCGATTTGTGGAAATCGGCCAACCGCTCCGGCAGCACAAAATACCCCATTCCGTCGCGCATGGTGTGTACCATCAGGCTGCCATTTAATCCGGATACCCAATAGACCTTAACCCCAAACGCATCGTATTCCTGAAGGCGGTTGTGATCCTGCTGTGACAGAAAGGGACCGTGCTCGCAGGAAGGCTCATAGAAATAAAGCGCTTTGATTTTTCCTTCACAGGCCAGATTGATGATGTCGCGATGCTCAATCAAATTGGGAAAATATTTCATGGCCACAACTGCACCCGATTTTTTAACCGCCTCACCCATTTTTGATGTGGCATAGTTATGGCTGCATTCGCTGTTTGGAGAAAAGTCCCGTCGTGCGACAGCACACAGCGCCTTGGTGGCTTTACAGGTCTGCTCAGGACCGTTTAAAAAGATACGCGCATTGTTAATGGCATTTGTTTTATTTTGAATGACAGCCACGGGCTTATCCAGATAATGGCAACTGCTGGTCGTCGGCGAATTGAATCTGCTTTCCAGCCGGCGCATTTGCTTATAGGTAAAAAAGGAACTGCCGGCGGCCTTCTTTTTCAGCCGCACGCCGTTTTTGGATTTTGCCGCATAGTAAACCTTGGCGGCTATCAGCGGATTTACAATCGGGTGCTGGGTGTGATTTGCAATCTCAAGGTAAATACGGATTCCGCGCGTTTTGATCGGATCCAGCACTGTCGCCGGTAAATTCCTGCCCAGCTCAAAACCGCTTTGTAAAACCACATAATGCTCATTTAAGTACATGGAGCAGGTGGTCACCACGCCCGCACCGGGGGCGATATTTACGGCCGAAACCGCCCGGCGCACCTGATACCGATTTAATAGCTCACGGCCGTCTTCACGGAGCAAAATACGTCCCAGCGCTTCCTTGTCCAGCGGCTCTTTCAACTCACAGATAACTTTATGCGGGGTAATCACAATACTCCCATCGGCCGAGATGGTGGCGGACGCCGGCAATTTGAGTTCCGAACGCTCGATGGCGGCCAAAACCTCATCGGAGGTCAGAAGCGCCTCCGGGTCACAGAAAACCAGGCGCCCGACGGGCAAGCCCAGCGTGAAAAACTCACGCAGTTCGTTGAGGCCGGGATAATCTGGAATTACCGGCGTTGCGACCTGCGTCAACGTAATGCGATCACCTGCTAAAGCATCAGCTGATGGCGGTTCGCATTTTATTTGAACACCGAGGCGCGCAATTCTGGAGCGTTCGCTAAAGACAATATGTTCAGACTGGTTTTTGAGACGCTCGATGAGTGGGTCATTTAACCCAAAGGTTGTTTGAAAGGTCATCACGCGGGAGTTTGCATTCACCACTTTGGTGATGATCCCGTCGTCTGATTGTAACAATCCACGATAGATTCGATTTTCTAGTCTTTCGTTAGCCATATCACTCCTCAACCATCGAAAAATGCAACAAATCTCCCGGCACCGCAGGGTTCGGAAGCCGGAGGGGATCGGTAATCTCAATTATAGAAATTTATTAATAAAACATGCTGCCTCATATATTTCAATCTCTAAAAAAATCCAACTGCGGCTATTTATTCAAATGGGGGTGCCTGGTTTGATAGTGATGGGAGGCGGAAATAATTGAAATGACCGTGCTGCGATGCCGTGTGTCTGTTATACAATTTGCATTTGCAAAATCAACTACGGAAGCACCTGCTAGGGTTATCAGACATTCGGATTTTCAATGATCATGTTTTCGATAATCTTAATCAGCGAAAAATCCGTAATGACTTCATCCTTTAAATTGTTAAGCTTTATTTCCTTTAACATCATATAATCCAGGACCCACCCGAATCCCAGATGCTCAAAATAAATAATTGTCTCCTTTTTCATTACTAAAAATCAACCTCCATTCGCAAGCAGTATCAGTGATTTCGCTCCGGTTTCTGCCATATTTTTGCATCGACCCACAGTTGCAAGGCTGAACACGAACATTCGATGTTCCGACTAAATTAAATATCGTCATGATGTCGGAATTTCTTTAGCAATTATTTTATGTTGTATTTTTCAACACTTTTTCCCTATACACTTCCGCCCGGCGCTTTAAAGCACTGCAATCGGTTTTTAATTGACACCCTGATACCCATTACCTATGATCCATCCATTAGAAGTGGTTTTAAAACCACTTCTAACGATTTTACCAATAGTTATAAACGGTTACGCCTATGATCATTACCGAGAAAAGGCCTTCTTTAAACTGGCGCACAGGTCAGGAGCCATGCGGGTTGTTTGTTTGTGATTTTGACGGAACTTTGCTGCGTTCGGACTGTCGTTTTTCAGATGCCGATCTGGATGTATTAAATAGACTTGGCCATCTTGGCATCATCAGAGTGATTGCAACCGGCCGTTCGATATACTCGCTGAAAACCGTTGATATCTCGAAACTGCCCGTGGATTTCATTATATTTTCCTGTGGTGCCGGTATAACCCAGCATCCCGGCGGCCGCATCATCCGCAAAGTCAGTCTGGAATCCCATGAAGTCAATCGGGCGATTAAAATCCTCCTGACCAACCATCTTGATTTTATGGTTCATCATCCCATACCGGACAATCATGCTTTCAGTTATTTCGAATCAACCCCCGACAACCCGGATTTTAAAAGACGCATCGCGTTATACGATCAATTTGCCAAACCGTTGGATGAGACTAATGATGGCTTTGGTCCGGCCACGCAACTGCTTGCTGTTGTTCCGCCCGCTGAAACCTTGCCGGTATTGGAAGTCATCAGAAAGAAACTGCCGGATTTTAATGTCATCCAGACAACCTCACCGCTGGACGCGAAGTCCACCTGGATAGAAATTTTTCCGGTAAATGTATCAAAAAGCCTTACCGTAGCCTGGCTGAATAGCGCATTCGGTCTGAATTCGGATCAAACCCTTTCAATCGGCAACGATTATAATGACCTGGATTTGCTGGAATGGGCCGGAACCAGCTTTGTGGTGGAAAATGCGCCGCAGGACTTAAAAGAGCGATTCCCGGTGGTCGCCTCCCATAACCAAAACGGCGTCTCCGAAGCCGTTGAACGCTGGCTGACCTCGCCCCGGTTCAATCATCACAAATAATGCCAGGCATATTCACCTTTTTCCAATTTTCTACTCAATAGGGAAAGGTGTCAGGTGTCAGGTGTCAGGTCCGCAAACATAGGACTGAGGACTGAGTGCTGAGGACTGAGGTTAGCCAGGCGTAAGGAATGGATTTTTGCTCAGTCCTCAGCACTCAGTCCTGAACCGACGAACCCGATGCCTGAAACCTGAACACTGACACCTGACACCTATACCTGAAACCTGATTCCCTGCGCCAGCGGCATCTCACCGGACCAGTTGACCGTGCAGGTCTGGCGCCGCATATAGGACTTCCAGGCATCTGATCCGGATTCCCGACCACCGCCGGTCTCCTTTTCTCCGCCGAATGCGCCTCCGATCTCCGCGCCGGATGTTCCCACGTTTACTCCGGCAATGCCGCAGTCGCTGCCTCGGGAACTGAGAAAAATTTCAGCCTCCTTAAGATCGGTGGTAAAAATTGAAGAGGAAAGCCCCTGAGGAACATTGTTTTGATATGCGATCGCCTCCTCCAGCGATGCATATTTCGTTAAATACAAAATCGGTGCAAATGTTTCTTCCCGAATAATCGGAAGATCCGCCCCGGCCTCGCAGATACATGGCTCAACATAGGTGCCGGCATCATACACCCCGCCGGACAGCATCCGGCCACCGTAAAGAATTTTACCGCCCTGTTCTTTGAGTTGATTCAAGGCGGCCTGCATATTTTCAGCGGCTTTGCGGTCAATCAAAGGCCCCATAAGGATCCCATCTTCCAGCGGGTTTCCAATGGTTATCTGTTGATAGGCATGTATCAGAGAATCGGTAAATGACTCATAAATATCCTTGTGCACAATGACCCTGCGGGTGGACGTACAGCGCTGGCCGGCTGTACCCACTGCTCCGAAGACTACTGCTTTAAGCGCCAATTCCAGATCTGAACTGGGAGCAATGATAACTGCATTGTTGCCGCCCAGCTCGAGAATCTTCTTGGCGAAGCGGGCAGCCGCTGCCTGCCCCACGTGGCGCCCCATCGGCACGCTGCCCGTTGCTGAAATCAGCGGAATACGATTGTCGCCAATGAGTGCCGCTCCGACCTCTTGGCGGCTGCCGATCACCAGATTGCAGATGCCCTCGGGAAGACCATTTTCCCGCAGTACCTGCCACACGATGTTCATGACGGCAATTGCGGCAAGCGGCACCTTGGATGACGGTTTCCATATGACCGTATCGCCGGCAATCAGCGCAATCATGGCGTTCCAGGACCATACTGCTACCGGGAAATTGAAACTGGTGATCACACCAATGGGCCCTAAAGGATGCCACTGCTCGTATAGGCGGTGGCCAGGTCGCTCGCTGTGCATGGTCAGTCCGTAAAGCATGCGGGATTGCCCCACTGCAAAATCGGCAATATCGATCATCTCCTGGACCTCGCCTTCGCCTTCGACACGAATTTTGCCCATCTCCAGTGTCACCAGCGCTCCCAGTTCTTTTTTGTTTTGGCGCAACGCATTTCCGATCTGGCGGACAATTTCGCCCCTTTTGGGAGCAGGGACCCGGCGCCAGTATTCAAAGGCTTGCAGGGCCTTTTGAACAACGCCTTCAAAATCCTTTGCTGAAGCGCATCTGACGCTTCCAAGTGTCCGGCCGTCAATGGGCGAAACGGAAACAAGCTCCTCTCCGTGGCACGGCAGCCAGGAACCGGTACCGGCTCCGGATAATTCACCTGTAAGATTAAATTTTTCCAGTATCGATTTCATTAAGGTCATCTCTTTTCCCGATTTTTTTGCCTCGCGAATCCTACCAGAGAGGAATCCTTTCCACTTAGCTTTATCTTTAAATATGTCGGTTGCTTTTGTCCTTTCTACC
>JARRJQ010000070.1:0-19638 GCA_037388985.1 Desulfobacterales bacterium
TTCACGGCGGCCCAGCAGCAGCGCCCCCTGCCCGAAATAATTCAAAACCAGGGCGGGAAAAACAAGAACAAACCAGGTCAGGCGAATTGGCCGGGTGCCAAAGTGTCCCATATCCGCGTATAGCGCTTCGGTCCCGGTGACTACAAGAAAAACCGCCCCCAACACTATAAATCCGTGCATTTTGTTGAAAATCAGAAACCGGATAGCATACCAAGGGAAAACAGCCGATAACACCTGGGGCGTTCGCGCGATCTGAACCACCCCTGTTAGTGCCAGAAAGCACAGCCAAATCAGAATTACCGGACCGAAAAGGCCGCCCACCCGCGCAGTCCCATGGCGTTGGAGCAGAAACAGGCCACAGAGAATAACAATTGTCAGGGGGATCACATAGGGGTCAAACACAGAGGTGATAATTCCGATGCCTTCAACGGCACTTAATACCGAAATAGCCGGGGTGATCATGCCGTCCCCATATAGCAGGCAGGCCGCAAAGAGACCCAGCGCGACGGCACCCAAACCCTGCCGACTTCGAGAAGCCGCTCTTTGTCCGTGAATCAGGGCGGTCAGAGCAATGATGCCGCCTTCACCCCGGTTGTCCGCACGAAAAACGAATATCATGTATTTGAAACCCACGATCAGGACAAGCGCCCAGAACATCAAAGAGAGGATTCCCAATACGTTTGCATTGCTCACGGCTATGCCGTATTCACCATGGAAACACTCTCGAATAGCATATATCGGACTGGTGCCGATATCTCCGAAGACCACGCCTAATGCGGATAGTGACAGTCGGGCCAGTTGGCTATTGATTTTAGAGTGAGTGTCCTCATTTTTAGGTTCCTTTTGATCCATACTTAACTTTCAGTTTCCAGGTCGGCAACAGACTTAAAACGAAAATTTTAAAACAAATGGAATAGCGAATGGGTTTGGATCCGTTTTTTTCTTCCTTCTTTGAGCTGTATAAAAGTGATCTGATTTTTTTATCTTGCCCAAAGCATATGCAACTCTATGATATTTTGCAAGAAATGGAATTAAATATAGTGTGCCTGACGGCGAAATCTGGAAGGGCTGAAAATTTGTTTGAAGTGCTTACGGAAAAGAATTAAAACGATTAGAGGCAAATTGATCTTGTCATAAAGCTTCGATAATCCGCTGTAATTGACTTTTAGGCCCCTTATCCAGATCATCCAGTGCAAAAGAAAGCGCCAATTCCAATAAAGCAGATTTGTTTTCAACGGCAGCCCCTGCCAGCTTCAATTCGTAAAACTTACGTGAAAAGCGCTCCAGCAGATCAATCGATATATAGAACCCGGCTTTCTTTTTATTTACCGTATGTCCGATACCCGTTTTTAGAATCACACCTTTGCCGTCCTCGGCATAAGTTGATTTTGCAGAATTCGGATCGGTGCGGCCCGCTCCGGTTGCAACTTCCATGGGATCAAATGATTCATCCTTAAAAAAATCAGGTGTTTTCTTTTTGCTGGCTGCCATTTCCCAAAACCCTCCGGATTAATTTCTGGTAATCAATTGCTCCTGATGAACAGGCTTCATATTCGAAAATCGTTTGCCCCTTAGCTGGTGCCTCAGACAGGCGCACATTATAACGAATGGGTTCGCAGAGCTGTCTGGCAAAATATTTTTGGATCTGTTCAAGAATTTGATAACTCTGGCGGGTTCGCCGATCAAACAGCGTCGGCAAAATATAGTCCAGGCGTAAATCGGTATTTAATTTTTGAGCAGACTGCAGATATTTGAAAAATGTCTTTAAGCCTTCCATTGATGGACCCTGTAAGGCGACCGGGCAAAGCACTTGGTTTACAGCCATAAGGATGTTGACACTGAGAACATCCCAGCCCGGTGCACAATCAAATATTAAGAAATCAAGAATTCCCTGCTGGGGCACCAGCTGATGGCCAAGAATGGTCTGTCTGGTTTCCCGGGGTTGTTCCCCCAGCCAGTTCTTCAATTCAACCAACCGAATGCCACCGGCTAAAATCCACAAATTTTGGCGGCATTGATAAAGGGTGCTATTTTTCGAAATCGCTTTTCCGTTTTTATCTCTTCGGGTGATAAATTCATACAGCCCGTATTCGGGCTTGGCACCCAGAAACTTGGCTACCTGCCCCTGGGTATCGCAATCCACCAGCAAGACCCGTTTTCCCAACATAGCCAAACCATGGGCTAAATTCACGGCAGTCGTGGTTTTTCCCACTCCGCCCTTGGCCATTGCGACCGCCAGTTTGCGCATCAGCTATTCTCCTTTTCTCCTTTTCGTATATTCTTCTGTTCTTATATTAAAGAATTCTTCTATATCTGTCAAGCCAAAACGTTACTTTAAAAGCTGATTTGAGTGTTCACTCAAATCAGCTTTTATTCAGATAGGATCGACCAAGGTATCCATGAATTTGCGGAAGAGCACCGGCAGCAGGCGGCTCAAAACCGAAAACTTCCTTCAAAAAACCCATGGTGATGCGGTAGGTAGCGCCCCATAACACCTCCGTTTCGTTTTCCTTTTCATAACGAAAGCAGGGAAAAGTGTTTTCCTGAACAGCGTTCAACCCGGCTTCGATTCGCAATCGATAGCGGGCATATCGCGCCGGATCTAATAGGTCCCGCAAAGGGATATAGATGATTTTATCGACTTCCCAGTTAGGATAAAACCGTTTTTGGCCACTGACCCACATCACCACCGGGTAAATAATCCGTTGAAACATGAGCAACGGTTGGGGCGGCATTGGGCCCAATAATTTTAGGCTGAACGGGTTTAGACGAATTTCCTCGATACTTTCCCGCAAACCGGTTGCCAGAAGTAACCGTAGCCGCCCGGCCCATCGGCGCTTCAGATTAAGCCACTCGGACCAGTACGGCCAGCGGGCTACAGGCAAAATCGGTAATTTTAAAAGTGTCGCCAGAATGCCATCCAGATGTGGATTCACCCGGCCACCGGGGCAGCACAGGTCCCCTGCCTGCCGGACACTCGCTGAACGCTTGTTTAAAATTAAGCACGGCTTACCCGCGAGACGGCCTCGGCCTGGAAACTCACCCAGCAAAAACAAAACGGCGGAGGCGGTTGCAAAATCAATTCCATCAGACGGGAAAATGGAGTCGGGACGATAACACTCATGCAGCCTATGGGTAATGCTTTTCGGTAACAGGCAGGGGCGTTGCAAAATGTCTTCTATCGTAACTGAATCCAATAAATTCACCTGAAGTCCTGAAAAGGACATCAATACGTTAATCATTTCTTCAGTCCGGGCTTCGGTGCCGATGCACCTCCGGCGGATCAGACCACTCAGTACTCCAATGCTCCGAAATTATATAGAATTGAAAGCTATCAAGATGGATTATCTTTTTCTCGATTATGGATCTGAAAATCTACTATCAGATTGCCGGCGAAAAAATCAAATTCCTTTTTCTTGACATGTAAAAATAATGGTTTACCTATCTATAGATAACATTTCTATAGGCAACATTGACTTTTTCCAACGCTTGGGTTACATAATGCGGTTATCGTTTATGCAGCACCCTTGTTCAAAATACGAGTTCGAACGAATTAAAACATGCAGGAGGCGTTACTTATGATGAAACGAGCAAGACGGGATCAAATCATCGTAATCATTGTTGCAGTCGTTTTCGGTTCACTGATCCTTTCAGCAAGTGCTTTTGCAAAAGAAGCAAATGAAAATATGCCTGAAAGAGAGATCATTATGGCTGCCGAATATCCGGGTGTTGAAGTCGCCAAAGGTGAAGATGTCAGCATGGATATCATCTTCCATAACAAAGGACGCAGAGATGAAAGCGTTAATGTCTGGATTGCTGAAAAACCAAAAGACTGGCAGGCCAGAATAAAAACCTATCGATACACCGTTACCGGCGTATTTGTCCCTTCAGGCGAAAATAAAACCCTTACGTTTGAAGCTACTCCGGGTGAGAATGTAAAGCCTGGAGATTACCCGTTTCGTATTAATGCGAGAACAACGGACGGTAAATTCAGAATGTCGCAGGTTGTAAAGATCAAAGTTCTGGCTGCGGAGGAAAAAGCAAAAGAAGCCAAGGGCGTTAAGATAACGACATCTTACCCGGTGCTCAGAGGCCCATCGGATGTCAACTTTGAGTTCTCCCTGGAAGTTGAAAGTAAGCTGGATGAAGATGCGATCTTTGATTTGCTGGCCCAGGGCCCCCAGGGCTGGGATATCAATTTTAAACCGGCCTATGAAAGCAAGTATATATCCAGCCTGCGCATTAAATCCAAGCAAAGCTCTACCGTTGCCGTCGAGGTAAAGCCTGCCGCAGGAGCACAGGCCGGTGAATATCCCATTAACGTGAAGGTCAGTTCAGGCGATGCCAATGGCGAAGCCAAGTTAACGGTTATTTTGACCGGTACCTACGGGCTTGAAGTTGGAACTGCTTCGGGTCTGTTATCTTTAGATGCACGGGCGGGCAGACCGGCCAATGTATCGTTTTATGTGAAAAATACGGGATCGGCAGTTAACCAGGACATCAAGTTTATGAGCTTTAAGCCGGAAAACTGGAAGGTCGAATTTAAGCCGGAAAAAATCGATGCCATTGAACCCGGTGATCTTAAACAGGTTGAGATGACTATTACGCCCTATGAGGATGCGCTGGTAGGCGACTACTCGGTAGGTGTAAAGGTAGATGGCGAAAAGGCATCTAAAACCATTGAGTTTCGAACTACGGTTAAAGCTTCTGCCGCGTGGGGCTGGATCGGCATTGGCATTATCGTGGTGGTCATCGTCGGCCTTTTTGGATTATTCCGCTGGTTGGGAAGGCGTTAAAATGAGCACAGAAGCAGTCATTGAAACCCACGCGCTTACTAAAATTTACAACGGCCAGACGGCTGTTGAACAATTAACCTTTAGTGTTAATCCAGGTGAGATATTCGGTTTTTTGGGTCCCAACGGCGCCGGCAAGACAACCACCCTGCTGATGCTGCTGGGGCTAACCGAGCCCACCAGCGGCTCCGCAAAAGTAATGGGTCTGGATCCCACCCGGGATCCGATAAAAGTCAAAGCGATGATCGGGTATCTGCAGGAAAATATGGGGTTTTACACGGACTTAAATGCCCGCCAGATGCTTCAGTTTATTGCGGAACTCAATGCCATCAGGCCCGATGCGGCCGAGGCACGCATTACAGAGGCGCTTCAGACGGTGGGACTCGCCGAAGAGCAGGATAAAAAAATCGGCGCTTATTCGCGGGGCATGCGTCAACGCCTGGGCCTTGCTGAATTGCTGATCAAAGATTCAAAGGTGGCCTTTTTGGACGAGCCCACACTCGGACTGGACCCGGAGGCCACCCACCGAATGATCGAACAGATTCAGAGTCTTAGCCGGGATAAAAAAATGACAATTTTGCTGTCCAGTCATATGCTGCATCAGGTGCAACAGATCTGTCATCGAATCGGTATTATGATCAAAGGTCGCATGGTGGCCCAGGGTGGGATCGACCAACTGGCGAATGAAAAATTCGGGGTGGGCAAAGAGAAATACACCCTGGAGCAACTCTATATGAAATATTTTCAGGAGGCATAATCGTGGGGGGCATTAAAACCATCATTAAAAAAGAGCTGGCCGACCATTTCGCAAGTTATCGCTTTACCATTATTTTTGCCTTAATCGCCATGGTCAGTCTGGTTACTGCATACATGGTGGGATTAAATATCCGACATGAACTCGAAGGCGTTGCCAAACCGCAATTTGTTTTTCTGATGCTTTTCACTTCATCGGGGGTCGTATTTTCACTGGTGCAGTTTGTGGCGTTTTTCGGCCCACTGGTTGGTTTGGTTTTAGGGTTTGATACAATCAACCGGGAACGCAGCGAGGGTACCCTCAGCAAGCTGGTGTCCCAGCCCATTTATCGTGATGTGGTGATCAATGGAAAATTTCTGGCGGGCGTGGTGATGATAACCGTCATGATGGTATCCCTGGCGTATTTTCATCTATCTGTTAATCAGTATCATCTATATTTCTTTCTGGCTGGGAGTGGCCATTTTGTTCTCAATATTGTTTCGCAGTACGGCCACCTCGGCCCTTGCCGCTCTGGCTGTCTGGATATTTTTCTCATTTTTTATCTCTCTGGGCGCCAATGTGCTGGCCAATGCCTTTGCATCCGAGTCGGCGGATGTCGGTGCGGAGACAGTGATGCGGCGAGCGAAGATCGTGAGGGCATTCGTCCTGGCATCCCCTATGCAGCTTTACACGGATGCCACCGCTACGATTATTGATCCGACGCGCAAATACGCCAGCTCTTTTGTCAACATGGGGCGCGGTCCCATGGAAACCTTGTCTATGGCGCGATTCGCCGGACCGCTGCCCATCGGCCAAAGTATTCTCATTGTAGCGCCCTACATCATTTCGCTGATTGCCTTGACGGTGGTTTGTTTTGCCATTTCTTATACGGTATTTATGCGCCAGGAAATCCGATCCTTATAAAAACCGGTAAGCTATTGAGCTGTTGAGCTAGTGAGCTCCTAAGCTGTTAAGCTCATAAGCTGATGAATCGATGGCCTGTAGGCTGAATAGCTCACCAGCTTATCAGCTTATCAGACGAGACCTTGATCAAGCATCGCCTCCACCACCTTCACAAAACCGGCAATATTGGCTCCATTGAGGTAATTCCCGGGAGTTCCGTATTGTTCGGCAGCCTGCAGACAGGTATGATGGATGCCGTTCATAATGATTTTGAGCCGATGATCCACTTCTTCTCCCAACCAATTGAGGCGCATGCTGTTTTGCACCAATTCCAAACCGGAAACTGCCACCCCGCCAGCGTTAGCAGCTTTTCCCGGCGCGAAAAGAACCTTTCCTTCTAGGAAAATGTCGATCGCCTCAGGCGTGCAGGGCATGCTGGCTGCTTCGCATACCAGTTTAACATTGTTATTAATCAGATTATAGGCATCTTTCTCATTTAATTCGTTTTGCGTGGCGCAGGGGAATGCGCAAACAGCCCGGTGGCTCCACAACGGATTATAATCCAGGTGATAATCTGCTTCCGTATAAACCGCCGAGGGGTATTTTTCGGCGTAGTCTTTCATACGGCCCCTGCGAATATTTTTCAGGTGTTTGACATACGCCAATTTGTCGCGGTCAAGGCCGTCCGCGTCGTAAATATATCCGGAGGAGTCTGAAAGGGTAACCACTTTTGCTCCCAGCTCCAGGAGCTTCTCGACGGTGTGCTGGGCCACATTGCCGGAGCCGGAAACCAGGCAGGTTTGCCCTTCCAGGGTCATATTGCGGGTGGCCATCATTTCGCTCGCAAAATAAACGCACCCGTAGCCGGCTGCTTGCGGTCGAATCAAGCTTCCCCCCCAGTTGATACCTTTGCCGGTCAGCGCCCCGGTAAATTCATTGCTGAGTTTTTTAAACATCCCGAAAAGGTATCCGATTTCCCGTGCACCAACACCGATGTCGGGAGTGGGTATATCTGTATTGGCCCCGATGTGGTGGAACAACTCGGTCATAAAACTCTGGCAAAAACGCATGACCTCATCATCGGATTTTCCTTTGGGATCAAAATCAGAACCGCTGGCACCACCGCCTAAAGGCATGGTAGTCAGGGCATTTTTGAAGGTCTGCTCAAAAGCTAGAAACTTCAAGATGCTTTGATTGACCGATGGGTGAAAACGCAATGCACCCTTATAGGGGCCGATGGCACTATTCATTTCAATGATGAATCCTCGATTGACTCTTGCATTTCCCTGATCATCCAACCAGGGGATCCGAAAAGTGATCACGCGCTCCGGCTCAATAACCCTCTCCAGCACCGCTTCCTGGCGGTACCGGGGATTCTGATCCAAAACCGGTTTGACGCTTTCGATCACCTCCTGAACCGCCTGGTGAAATTCTCTTTCCCCCGGATCTCTGGCATTGATGGTTTCTAATATGTCTGTCATCGAGCCTCCAATTTATAACGTAAGCTCATAATCTGGTGAGCTCATAAGCTAGTAAGCTGGTAGGCTGATAAGCCGATTGCCTGCATACGAGCTCAACAGCTTAGCAGCTTATCAGCTCAATAGCTCAACAGCTTACCAGCCATGATGCCCGTAAAATAGGCGGGTTTCCCTTAAAATGTCAATAACCGAATTGGCCTTGCACAGAATTCAGCATTTCTCTATTATTCTTTTGGGTTTTGATCCTTTCGTGTTTTCGTGGTAATTTATTTTTCGAATTCAGGCCTATCGGTCGGGGGCCAAGAAATGAAAATGACGAATTATCCAAAATCGGTGGTCATCGAAGAACAGGGCCTCAGGGATGGCTTGCAGAGCGAGACGAAAGTGGTTCCCACCGAAAAGAAGCTGGATATTATCGACGCGCTGCTTGACGCCGGGGTGAAAAGAATCCAGGTTGTCTCCTTTGTCAATCCAAAAGTGATCCCCCAGATGGCCGATGCCGAAAACCTTTTTACCGCATTAAAAAAACATACGGGGGTTGTCTACAGCGTCTTAGTATTAAATCCGAAAGGAATGCAGCGAGCGGCCAGCGCGGGGGTGTCCCATGCCACCGCTTCCATATCGGCCAGCAACTCCCATAGTCTGCGCAATACCGGCCTGTCATTGAATACGGCCCGCCGGCAGTTTTCTGAAATGGTTCGCCTTGGAAAAAATAGCGGGTTAACCGTGCGCGGGGGGATTCAATGCGTATTTGGATGTCGCTATGAAGGCCGGATCGCTCCGAATACCGTCATGGATATGATAAAAGAACAGCTCGACCAGGGCATCGATGAAATCGAGCTGGCCGACACCACCGGCATGGCAGACCCCCGGGCCATCTTGGAAATCTGCGGTTCTGTCAGAGATCTAGCCGCAGACAAACCTGTTTATCTGCATCTGCATGATACGGAAGGCAAAGGGCTGGCCAATGCCCTGGCCGCACTGCAGGTCGGCATCACCCATTTTGACAGCACTTTCGGCGGAATGGGCGGTTGTCCTTTCATTAAAGGCGCTTCCGGTAACATAGCAACGGAAGATCTGGCTTTTATGTTGGAACAAATGGGTATCACAACCGGCCTCGACATTGATAGAATTGCGGCCATCAGCTGGTCCCTGGAGGACTTTTTCAATAAACGCTTTTCCGGCAAAATGCATCGCTTGCTTGCGCGCGAAGACATTCAATTCAAGCGCTAATGAAAAAACGGCCGGCAGGGTAATTTCAAAAACAGAGGAAAAATGGAGGAAAAGATGCCGTGGTTAAACCTGTTGTTCAAGGACAGCACAGGGGAGGCTCTGGCCGATAAACCATTTAAACTGGTTATCGAAGGCCAAGATCCGGTGGTCGGTACCACAGATGGGAAAGGCCGGCTTCGCCATGAGGTGGCGGCGGGAATTCAGAGGGCCACCCTGTTTTTTCGCCACCGGCGCTTCGAGCTTGAATTGGACGCCCTGCCGGAGGTAGCGGAAGTGGCGGGTGTCCAGGAACGGTTAAACCTTTTGAATTACTTTACCGGCCGTGTCGACGGTCAACTAGGCCCCCTTACGCGCAATGCCCTGAAATCCTTTCAGCGCGAACACGCACTGGAAGAGACGGGTGAGCGTGATGAGGCGACATTGCGTTCTTTAAAAAAGGCCTTCGGGGCTTAGCCATTTGCGCGAGGCATTCAAATGCCGCCAAACGACCAATACTATGATACGCAAGAAACGTTTTCCTTTCGAGTAAAGTTGTGCGCCGGTCCTGATGACGAACCGCTGACCATTGTGGTGTACGACTGGTTTACGCGGGAGGGCACCCCGCCACGTGCGGGAAACAAAGCGGAGGTGCTGGTGGATGGCGCCCAGACCTGGGCCTATGTCTATAAGGACATGCAGGCAGCGAAAAGTGATATACGAATCGCCACCTGGTTGTGCCGGCCGGACATGGAGCTGGTGCGGCCGGAAAAGTATGGCGTTACGGAACCGGCCGAACGGGCAAATTACCGGTTCGGACAGGTCCTGGATGAAAAAGCCAAACAAGGGGTGATCGCCAGGGTGCTCCTGTGGGGCATGACGTATACACCGGTTTTAAATGCCTGGTTGCGCAAATGGCACTGGACGTCCGATGACCGCATCGAATTGATGGAGCAGGATCACCCCCTGCTGATCGGGTCTTATCACCAGAAGACCATGACCATCGACGGACGCATCGGATACTGCGGGGGCATGAATATCAAAGAAAATGATTGGGATACCAACGAACACCCGGTCTTCGATCCCCGACGCAACCCTCACCGCACAAATAAGGCCTTTCGTCTTCTGGTGCGTGACAAAAAGAAATCCAGCAAGTTTCTTCCGCGCCACGACCTGACGGTTCGCTTCGAGGGGCCGGTGGTCCGTGATCTGTCTTTGAATTTCACCGAGCGCTGGAACCAGTGCGTCTGCGCCCTGCGCACGACGCTGCGCGGCCAAATCTGGATCTGGTTGCGTCGTCGTCTGGGCTTCGCGCCGGCGCACAGATTGCTGCCGATTCAGGAGCCTGAGGTCCCTGCCCCCCCGGCCGGCGGGCAACTGGCTCAGATCGCCCGCACCACCCCCTGCGGAGAGGAAGGCATTTTGGATCTGTATCGGCGGGCTATTGGCAATGCGCGACGGTATATCTATATCGAAAACCAGTATTACCGCAGTCCGACATTTGCCGAAGAACTGAGAAAGGCCTGTAAAAAATTTTCAACTCACCCGTCTGCTGTCGGTCGATCGGGATGCCGACGGTCGCCTGCAGTACGTCACAGTGGACGTGCACGCCAAGGTAATGATTGTAGACGACGAGTGGCTGACCGTAGGCTCCGCCAACATCAATGAGCGCGGATTTAAATACGAAGCGGAAATTAACGCCGCCATCCTGGATAAAAAAACAGCCAGGGATTTACGGATTCGGCTTATGGCCGAACACTTAAAGATTCCGGCCGCTGAAGCCCCATTAAAATTGGGTGACATCGATGCTGCTTTTAATCTCTGGGAGCAGCACTGCATTGCCAATCAGCAATCACGAACAAACGGACAGATGGCAGCCAGCAACGTCCATCATTTCAACCAAAAAGCCTTTAAATTCTGGGGACACCTGGTGAACAAAGGTCTTTTTTGAACCGACAACCCGGTGCCTTCGAGCAACTCGTTGAATAAGAGGGGAACTAGCTTCCTCTGCTGAAAGAGGTTTAGCTTACATCGACTATCGGCCGCACCTCGGTAATTTTGAATCGAATCGCAGACTGGATCATTTTGGGTGCCTGCACGCCGGCTGCTTTGGCAAGACTTTGTTTGGTTTGATCATAAAATTCACCTTCAGAAGCCAAATCCACTGCCTCTAAATAAACCCGGGCCCCTTTCCAATCCATTATGGTTTCACCGGGCTCCATGACGATAAAAACAGCCTTGGGATTGCGTTGAAGATTACGATAGGATCGGTTTTCTCCAATGCCCATAACAACTGTATTTTCATCAATCATCCGCGGGGAGCCAAATACGGCCACATTAACGTCTCCCTCCTTGTTGGCTGTGGCAAGCGCACCGATGCGCGGGTATTTGTTGAACAATTCCATCAATTCCCGACGGTCCATAATCCACCTCCTTTTAATTCGATAGTTGAAAATTTGCTAATTGACTCCAAGGCCCTTGGCTTTAAGGTTTTCAGCCTTTTCCTTGCGAAATTTGGTTCTCCTATCAAAACTTAATGAACACTATAACAAATAGAGGCGATTCGTCAAATTCTCAACCCTTCTGTTATTAACGATTTGGTAAACTTAATCTGCACTAATCTGCGTAATCTGCGGATAAAAAATCAGCGAAAATCTGTGTTAATCTGTGTCCTATAAAAAGTTCCGCAGATTTAGCGGATTATCTAAATTTGGAACAATCAGAATCGGCAATTTAGTATAAAATGGCTACAGTTCTAATGAAATTTGAAAAACCGTTGACACCCGCATCATTATTGTCTATACAGGACACCAATTCGTAACAGGAAAAAAGCATCCGCAAAAATTTAAACTGAAAAAGGGAGGGTTAAAAATGCAATCGAAACGCTTATCCATTTTGATTATCAGCACACTAGCCGTTTTCCTGACAGGGCTTTGTGTAGCCAATATTTCCATGGCGGCACCCAAGAGCATTAAGGTCAGCGGTGTCATTTCGGTCACCGGACCGATGGCGGGCCAGGGTGTGGTGCTGAATCAGGCTTACGAGATTCTCGTGGAAAGGATCAACGCTTCTGGCGGAGTATATGTAAAAGAATACAACAAGAAGCTTCCCATCGAATACCGTTTGCTGGATGATGAATCCAAAGGACAAAATACGCAAACCCAGATGGAGGTGGCCAATTCCTGGGGTGCGGTGGCCAACCTCGGCGGATTGGGATGTTCATCGTTTGAATTGGGAACGCCAATTGCCCAGAAAGATAAAATGACCTGGATCGGTCCGGGATGCGGCGGCTACACGCCCCATACACTCGGAAACCAGTGGATGTTTTCGGTTTTCACCAAGACACCGCAAATGGCCCCCATGGTTTTTGACATGATTCTGGAACAGCCCGAACCGCGGCCCAAGAAAGTGGCCATCTTTGAGATCAATCAGCTGGATGCGTCCGAAATGGTGGGATACTGGAAAGATGCCATGAAGAAAGGCGGATTTGATCTGGTCTTTCATCAAAAATACCCTGCAGGCACCAAGGACTTCAGCGCCATGATCACCGGAGCCAAGGCTGCCGGCGCCGACATCCTGCTGGCCTACCCCATCCCGCCGGCCGGTCCGACAATCGTCAAGCAGATGAAAGAGCTGGATTTCAGTCCCAGATTGACCCACTTTGTGCGAGCGCCCGAGGGCAGCCGGTTCGGTCCTTCTCTCGGAGAGCTGGCAGACTACGTGACCCTGCCGGTGGCCTGGAGTGATAAGTTTGAATTCCCGCAAGATGATTATCTGCGCCAAAAGTTCATGGAAAAGACCGGCAAAGGCCCCGATCTGGTGGCCGGCAATGCCTATGCATCGGGCCAGGTCCTTTTTGCAGCCATTGAAAAGGCCGGCACGCTGGACCGCAAAGCCATCCGGGATGCCATAAGAAATACGGACATGATGACCGTTTCCGGACCCGTTAAATTTAACGACAAAGGATTCACGGTTGGCAAACCCTTTGTGATTGCTCAATGGATGCACGGCGATCGCGTCATCGTCTATGCCAATCCGGACGGCAAAAAATTTCCTAAAGAAGTGCCGGTAACGCCCTTAAAATGGCAGCCGCCATGGTCTGAAAGATAAGCGACCAAAGTAAAGCCATGAATGCGGGGGTCAGTCCCGCTCGCTGCGCGGATTGGGATTGGCCCCTGCTGATTTTTTTCACCTGGCGGGGATTAATCAAGCATGCTGGAAGTCGACAAAATAGAAGTTTTCCACGGCGAGATTCAAGCGCTGTGGCAGGTTTCGCTTAAGATTGAAGCCGGTGAATTGGTTTCGCTCATTGGGGCCAACGGCGCCGGCAAGAGCACGATCGTTGAATCCATATCCGGCCTGCTTCCTCTGGCCGGTGGGAGTATTAAATTAGACGGGGTGAAGCTGGCCGGTGAGCCGACCCATCGGATCGTTGAACAGGGCGTTTGTCTGATTCCCGAAGAAAGAGGGATCTTTCCCGGGATGAGTGTCCTGGAAAACCTCGAATTGGGGGCGTTCACACCTGCCAGTCGCCGGGCAAGACAGGAGACTTTAGGCTTTGTTTATGAGCTTTTTCCCGTTTTACAAAACCGCCAGAACCAAAAGGCCGGCACCATGAGCGGCGGTGAGCAGCAGATGCTGGCCATTGGCCGGGCGCTGATGGCCAAACCCCGGCTGCTGATGTGTGACGAGCCCTCGCTGGGGCTGGCTCCCATTGTCGTAAAAAATATCTTTAACGTTATTAAACAAATCAACCAGGCCGGTGTCAGCGTGCTGCTGGTGGAGCAGAATGTCAAGGCCGCGCTGGGACTCTCACAACGGGCCTATATCATCGAAAACGGACATGTGACCGGCGAGGGCACGTCCGAAAGCCTTCTAAATGATCAGAAGGTTAAAGACGCCTATCTCGGCACAGGCTGATCGTGAGGCGGACAAGTCATGATTCAAATGTTAGCGCAAACCCTGGTTAACGGGATCAATGTGGGCGCCCTTTACGGGCTGACGGCGGTGGGTCTTTCTCTGACCTTCGGAGTCATGAAAATCCTCAATGTCGGCCATGGCGAGTTTTTGATGGTGGGCGGCTACCTCGCCTTCTGGCTGCTGAGGCTATTTGGTGTGGACCCTTTTTTGGGCCTGCCGCTGGTCGCCGTCGCCCTTTTTCTGCTCGGAATCATCAGCTACAAGCTCTTTTTTTCCACCCTGTCGAGTTTTCCCGAAGAGATCAAGGTCAAAAATTCGTTGCTGGTTGGTTTCGGGCTGTTTCTGGTATTTCCTCATATCGCCCGGCTGCTCTGGACCGGCGATGAGCGGGCCATAACGCCGTTTTACAGCGGTGACTCCTTTCCGATTATGGGGGTCAGGTTTGGATATGTCCCCCTGGCGGGTCTGGTTGTAACCGTCATTGTGATTCTCGGCCTTCACCTTTTTCTGACCCGCACTTATTTCGGCAAATCCGTCCGGGGCACCAGTGAGAACTGGAAAGCCGCAAAGCTGATGGGCATCAATGTCAACCGCACGTATATGATCACCTTTGGTATCGGAACGGCAATTGCCGGGATGGGGGGCATTCTGGTGGGCCTTACCCAGTCGATTTCGCCGGATGTAGGCATGGAATGGACCTTAAAAGCCCTCATTGTGGTGGTGCTTGCCGGCATCGGCAGCGTTGGAGGCGCCTTTTTTGCCGGCCTCATCCTCGGGGTGCTGGAAGCGGTCGGCGCCATTTTCATGGGACCCTATACGGTGGCTCTCGGTTTGGTCATTTTTTTGGTCATTCTGATGTTCAGACCCCAGGGTCTGTTTGGCAAAGCTTAAGGAGGCCTAAAAAGTGACCGTCAACAAGCGGGTTTGGATGAATGCCATCATCATTGCAATATTGATAGTGGTGCCCCTTTTGATCAAACGAACAGATCTTATCACCTGGTTTACCTATACCCTGCTGTATATTGCGCTGGCCCAGAGCTGGAATATTATCGGCGGCTATGCGGGGCAGCAAAATTTGGGACACGCCGCCTTTTTCGGCATCGGGGCCCTGTGCACGCGGTTTCTCTGGCTTTACGGCTGGCCGCTTCCGCTGGCAATTGTATCCGGTGCATTGGCAGCCACGATTTTTGCCGTCATTATCGGTTTCCCCGCCTTCCGCTTAAGGGGTGTCTACTTTATCATCGGAACTCTGGTTCTGGCCGAAATTTTAAAAATTATTTTTTACACCGTGCTGCCGCATGCCAGCGTACTGCCGTCAAAACTATTGAGTTCTTACAGCCTGGTCCCCAGATATTATCTCGGTCTGGCGGTAGCCATTGTGACCGTGGCAGCGGTTTACTGGATTAGCCGCTCCAGATTGGGACTCGGGCTGATGTCGATCCGTGAAGATGAGGATGCGGCCGAAGCTGCCGGCGTCAATACCCTCAGGTACAAACTGACGGCCTTTTTAATCAGCACTTTTTTTGCCGGTATGACCGGAGGCGTTTACGCTTATTTTGCCGCCGCGGCTCTGCCCGGGGCAATGTTTTCCGCGGAATGGACCTTTGATGCGGTCATCATCGTCTTCGTGGGCGGGGTCGGCACCATCGTCGGGCCGATTATCGGTTCGGTGTTTTTTGTCTTACTGCAACAGTTGCTCTCCCTGTATCTGACGGGAGGATCGCACGTTTTGGTTTTCGGTATTTTATTTATTATTGTGGTCTTATATCTGCCGGGCGGGCTGATCGGGCTGGTGGCCCGTCTGCGGAAGAGCTCGCCACAAAAGGAGAGCCGTCAAATTGCTGCTTGAACTCAATGGAGTCACCAAATCCTTCGGGGGTCTGGTCGCCGTCAATAATTTGCAATTCAGTGTTGAAAAAGGCGACGTCATCGGACTCATCGGTCCCAACGGATCGGGGAAAACCACCTCATTTAATTTAATCAGCGGACACCTCAGCCCGGATGAGGGCCGGATCCTTTTCAACGGCATGGACATCACCGGTCTGAAAACCCATAACATTTGCCACCGCGGCATTGCCCGTACATTTCAATTAACCAAACCGTTTGGCGGTATGACCGCCATGCAAAATGTCATGGTCGGCAAGCTGTACGGCGGGAATCCACCGGAAAGTTTGAGCAAAGCTGAGAATGCCTGCAGCCGGCTGCTGGAATTTGTGGGCCTTGAAGGCAAGGAGTCGGTTATGGCTCACACCTTCGGCACCGTCGACCGCAAACGGCTGGAAATCGCCAGAGCCCTGGCTACCGAACCTGAACTGCTGCTGCTCGATGAGATGATGAGCGGGCTGACCCACGCCGAGATGGAGCAGGCTTTGAAACTGGTCAAAGCCATCAGCGATTCCGGCATCACTCTGATTGTGGTCGAACACGTGATGAAAGCGATTTTAAATGTTTCCACCAAGCTCGTTGTGCTAAACTACGGCGAGAAAATCGCCGAAGGTAAACCCCAGGAGGTGGTCGATAATAAAAAAGTTATTGATGCTTACCTGGGAGAGTAGGAATATAAGATTTTTTAAACCGCAATTGTCCCACCAGATGCAGGTCCGGCAGCGCCGCCAAATTCGGCATCCCTGACAATTGCCGGACCGGCGACGGAAGATGCAATCCGGTTGTCCATAAAAATCTAATCCAGAAATCAAGTCTGAAAGGAGTCATTCGACAATGGATGGAAATCTGGTTGTAACCGCCAATCAAAGGCTTAAGCGCAATGTCACGGTTGAGGGCAGCGGAATCGACGTCCGCCCCACCATTTGCGCGATCTGTAATCCGTTTTCCCACTGCGGCATAGATGCCTATGTCCAGAATGGAACGATCATTAAAATACAAGGAACCAAAAACAATCCGCATAGCGGCGGCACCCTCTGTTCCAAAGGAGCCGCCAGCCGCCAGTACATTTACCATAAGGACCGCCTGCGCATCCCCCTTTTGCGGAAGGGAAAGAAGGGTTCCGACGAATTTGAGTCCATATCATGGAAAGAGGCTTTGGATCTGATCGCCCAGCGCCTGCTTAAAATTAAGGAAAAATCCGGTCCTGAATCCGTGGTCTTTTATGCCGGCTACACCAAGTGGATGAGACCTTTTTTGAAACGTCTGGCCCATAGCTTCGGCTCGCCCAACTATGCCACCGAGTCCAGCACATGCTACGGGGCTACCAAAGTGGCTGCCCAGCTGAACTACGGGTATTTCGGCGGACCGGATCTACCCCGGTCAAAATGTCTGCTGGTTTGGAGCAGCAACCCGTTTTATTCGAATACCTCAACGGTTCGAAGACTCCTGGATGCCAGAGAAAGAGGGCTGAAAATCATCGAGGTCGGGCCGTTGTTGACCCCATTGAGCGCCCATGCCGATATTCATCTTCGAATGCGCCCGGGGACATCCGGAGCCCTGGCCCACGGCATTGCGCATGTCATCATCGAAGAGGGGCTGTTTGATCAAAACTTTGTTGAGAACTGGGTAACCGGCTTCGAGCAGTACCGCTCCTATGTGCAGGAGTTCTCTCCTCAAAAAACCGAGGAGATCACCGGTGTGCCGGCAGATCTGATCCTCAAGGCGGCGAGACTCTATGCGACCACCAAGCCGGCTGCTCTGATGGTCAGTGCCAGCCCAACAGTTCACCACACCAACGGCCTGCAAAATCATCGGGCCTTAACCGCCCTTGTTGGGCTCACCGGCAATTTTGATTGCGCGGGCGGCAACTATGTGGCGCCTCCGGCCTGGTTGTATGTGACCAATGGAATGACCACCCGGGAAGCCCAGTACATCCAGCCCAAGCCCTGGTCGGAATTGCCCCCCCGCATGACTGCCCAGACCTATCCGGTTTGGACCCGCTTAATGGACGAGGTTCAGTCCATGCAGATTCCCTTTCAAATTAGAGACAAAAAACCCTATCCGATCAATGCCATCGTCGGATTCGGCATGAATTACCGGATGTGGCCCGGCTCGGATTTTATGTACGAGAGCCTCAAGAAACTGGATTTTTTTGTGCATGCGGATCTGTTTATGACCGACACCTGCAAACTGGCGGACATCATCCTGCCAGCCTGCACCTCTTTCGAGCGCAGCGAACTGAAATTTTTCCCGGAAGACTTTATCATCTGGACCCATCCGGTTATCCAGCCATTATGGGAATCCCGTTCCGATGCCGATATTATCTTTGATCTGGCCAAAAGAATTGCGCCGGATGACGATCTGATGAAAAAGGGCTATGAAGCCAGCATCGACTGGATTCTGGAGCCCACGGGTCTTACGCTCAAAGAGCTAAAAAAGCACCCGGCCGGTTACAGAGTCCAAGACATTAAAAAGCCCCCCTACCGTAAATACGAAAAAAACGGCTTTCCCACACCTTCGGGCAAAATGGAGCTGGCATCCAGCATCATGGCCGAAGCCGGCTTCGATGCCCTGCCCACCTATCAGGAACCCAGGCTCAGCCCGGTTACCAATCAAAAACTGGCTAAAAAGTACCCGCTGATCCTTACAACGGGCGCCCGTTTGCCCATGTACATTCATTCAAGAACTTTTCGCACACCCTGGACCCAAGGGCTGCGTCCCGAAGCCATGCTGGATATCAATCCGGAAGATGCCGCTGCGCGAGGGATCATCCAGGGCGACCCGGTAGAGCTGTCCACCCCCCGTAATGCGATTCGGGTAAAAGCCAACCTGACCGAAGTTGTCCCCCCAAGCGTAATCAGCATATTCCACGGCTACCAGGAGCCGGAAATCAACATCCTTTTCGATCCGGATTATCTGGATCCGGTATCCGGGTTTCCGGGTTTTAAATCACTCATTTGCCAGGTGACCAAAATTTCATGATAAAAGTAGAGTTATAATGTAGGCACAACTTGGATTTTCTTTCGATCTTTCGCGTTGCAGTGGATGCATGGCCTGTGTCGTGGCCTGTATGGACCAAAACGACATCGCCCCCGACGGCCTGTCTTACCGCCAGATCATCAAGCTGGAAAAGGGCAAATTCCCATCGGCCCGAATTGCCTTTGTCAGCCTGGCCTGTTTTCATTGCAATGACGCCCCCTGCGCAAGGGTCTGTCCCAAGGAGGCCATATCCAGAGACGAAACCTCCGGCGTGGTTGATGTGGATGAGGGGCTGTGCATCGGCTGTCACGCCTGTGCAATGGTCTGTCCCTTCGGCGCACCCCGCTTTAACACTGTCGAACCCATGCGCAAATGCAATCTGTGTGCCCAAAGGCTGGCCCAGAACATGGAGCCGGCCTGCGTGCAAACCTGCACAACCAAGGCACTGAGCTTTGGATCGCTGGACGTGCTCTCCAAAAAGAACGCAGAAAAAGCATCGGTAATGATATTAAATGGGCTTTTGTCCAGCGCGATTTGAAGTTGACTGAACTAAACCTTAAAATGGCTTTTTCGGGGGCAGAATTATTCTTTTAAGAAAATAGTTAGCTCGAATGCTGATCTTTTGATAACCAGAACCAATTCCGAGGCCCAAATCAAAATAAAAAAGGATATGGCTTAAAAACCATATCCTTTTTTATTTTTCTGCTACGGCCGACGGCCGCAAAGCCCCATGCGGACC
>JARRJQ010000071.1:0-15662 GCA_037388985.1 Desulfobacterales bacterium
AGGACTAAAAACATGATGGAAGCAATTGGCCTGATTGAAACCAAGGGATTTGTAGGACTTGTAGAGGCTACCGATGCCATGGTTAAGGCTCTCGCCGAAGAGACCCAGGTGAGCATCGGCGGGCGGGAAAGATTCAAGCCGCGGTATTCATGAATGATGCGTTCGGCAAGGCGACCTTCTTCTTCCATAATAAAGGCATCATACGGGCTGGAGACCAGAAGGATATCGGTGACCTTCTTGGCCATCAGTTCATGGAAGACCTTAAACGAAAGATCGAAATCTTCAGGGTGCAGGATTCCTTGATTTAGCATATTTGCCGGCTTCCTTTTAATTGGGTGTTTTCAAACCGGGTGCTTTGCCCCCGGTTACACCCGCACCGATTAAGGCACTAGCGTGCTTTTGTCTTTTTCCGCCTGTGGCGGAAAAATTTAAGCCACCCACTCTGCGGGTGGTTGGTGACTCAGGTTAACCGCTTTTCTTAAATATACGGTTATTGTAAGTGCATTTCAAGATTAAGGTTCCGCCGGTTCAAGGGTTCAACGTTCAAGCCGGGTCAATAGATAAGGACTGAGGGCTGAGGACTGAGCAAAAAACCTGCCGGACGCCCGGTCCTTTTAGCATAAAATGTGGTTTTCCGCCATGAGTCGGTACGAAGATTTCGCTGCTTTCCAATTCAATATAACTCAGTCCTCAGCACTCAGTCCCCAGTCCTATGTTTTGAGACCTGACACCTAAAGACCACAAGCAGTTAGCGGCGGAGGGTTTCCTTAACCTCGGACATACCTGCCCTGCCAGGAATCTCTTTTTTCCAGTGTTTTGCGGATCAAGTCCAGGGTTTCGGCTTTTTTAAGCGACCATGCCGGCGCGATCAGCTCTTCGGGGTGCGGATCGCCTGTCAGTCGCTGGATAACCATTTCGGGGGGAATTCGTTCAAGAAAATCACAAACCAAATCCACATACTCATGCTGCTCAAGACATTGAAACTCACCCCGCCGGTAAAGGGATTCTAAACGGGTGCCTTTCACCACATAAAGCAGATGCAGCTTAATGCCCTCAATTCCGAGTTTTTGAATGGTTTCAGCCGTGTGTAGCATGTCCTTTCTGGTTTCATGGGGCAGCCCTAAGATGACATGCGCACATATTTGGATGCCGCGGTTTTTGGTTTTCTCGACGGCATCGATAAAGCATTGGACATCATGTCCCCTGTTGATTAAGGCCAGGGTCTTGTCATGAGCGGATTGTAGCCCGTATTCGACCCAAACCAGGTGGTGCTGTGCATAATTCTGGAGAAGATCCAAAACCGGTTCATCCACGCAATCGGGGCGGGTGCCGACGGATAGACCCACAATACCTTCTACGCTCAAAGCCTCATCGTAAAGGCGTTTTAACACCGGCAGCGGAGCATAGGTGTTGGAAAAAGACTGAAAATAGGCAATAAACTTTTTGGCTTGATAGCGCCGGGCAAGCGATTTTTTCCCGTTGATCAGCTGCTGGAGAACCGACTGGCCCTTTGCATAGGCACCTGTACCGGATCCGCGAACATTGCAATAAATGCATCCGCCGCTGGCGACCGTGCCGTCCCGATTGGGACACGTTAAGCCGGCGTCTACCGTGATCTTTTGGACGCGACACCCAAAAAGAATACGCAGATATGTATTGAAGTCGTTGTAGCGCTGGTTTGCCTGCATTTGCCAAAGCCTTGACCCTGAAATTGGTCGGTACTATAATCTCCTAAAATGAGCGTTTCAAATTAAAAATATAGAGAATACCTTGCTAACTATAACGGAACACCATCTTCCTTGTATATGCGGCGACCTCGACAATCGCTCAATTTGGGTCTTTGAATGTTCGATTATTTTTAGCACAGGCAAATTTAACTGACAACCATCGACGTTTTTAAATGGTTTATCATCCCCAAAAATATGATGTCATTGTCGTGGGTGCCGGTCACGCCGGCTGCGAGGCCGCTCTGGCAGCAGCGCGGATGGGCTGTCGTGTTTTGATGATGGCCATTGATCTGGACAAACTGGCGGCGATGCCATGCAGCCCCTCCATCGGCGGCATGGCCAAAGGGCAGCTGGTTAAGGAAGTAGATGCATTGGGCGGGGAAATGGCTAAAATTACCGATCAAACAGCCATATCCTTTCGCAAGCTGAATACGAAAAAAGGCCCCGCCGTTCATTCTTCACGAACCCAAAATGATAAGATTCGATACCATATCGCAATGAAGGCAGCGGTTGAGTCTCAGCCCAATCTGGATCTCAAGCAAGCTCTGGTGGAGCGGATCAAAATCGAGAACCACCGGCTGGTCGGGGTTGAGGATCAAACCGGATTTGGCTATCAGGCAAAGGCTGTGGTGCTGGCCACCGGTACCTTTCTAAGCGGCCTGATTCATATTGGCTTTAATTCCTATCAGGCCGGTCGGGCCGGCGAATTTGCCTCTTACGGCCTGGCAGCCGATCTCAAAAAACTGGGATTTGAGCTTGGGCGAATGAAAACCGGTACCCCCCCGCGCTTGAAGAAATCAAGTATTGATTTTTCAAAATTTAAAACTCAGGAATCCGATGCGGATCCGACGCCTTTTTCATATTTTACCGATACGCTCAAGCTGCCGCAACTTGCCTGTCACATCGGCCACACGAATCCACGAACGCATCAGATCGTGCGCCAAAATCTTGAACGCTCCGCTTTGTATGGTGGAATGATTCAGGGCATATCGGCTCGCTATTGTCCGTCTTTTGAGGATAAAATCGTCAGGTTTTCCGATAGAGACAAACATCAGGTGATTCTGGAACCGGAGGGGATCGACACTCAAGAAATTTATGCCTCGGGATTGGGCAACAGTCTTCCGCTGGAAATTCAGGTTGAGCTGGTCCGTTCAGTTGAAGGTCTGGAAGAGGCGGAAATCATGCGGCCGGCCTATGCCATTGAATACGATTATGTCAATCCGATCCAGCTAAAAGCGACTCTTGAAACCGACCGGGTTGCGGGGCTGTTTTTAGCCGGGCAGATCAACGGTACATCCGGATACGAAGAAGCCGCAGCCCAGGGTCTATGGGCCGGCGTCAACGCCGCCTGTCAGGTTCAACAAAAGCAGCCGTTTATTCTGGATCGGTCCCAGGCCTATATGGGAGTCATGGTGGATGATCTGGTTACCCGCGGTACCCGCGAACCCTATCGCATGTTTACTTCCAGAGCCGAGTACCGCCTGATGCTACGAGAGGACAACGCAGCATTGCGTTTAATGGAAATCGGCCATGGGTTGGGTTTAATCAAAAGCGACACGCTAAAGGAAATCAGAGAGCGCAAAACACAAATTGATCGTGAGATTCAACGGATCAAGCAAACGGTGATCAAACCGGATGATGCCGTAAATCAATATTTGCTCAGCAACCATACGGGTCTGATTCAAAGCGGAACTTATCTGGAGCAACTGGTAAAACGAGCCGAGCTGGGTTATGAAGTGGTCGAAGCCCTGGCCAAGAGCAACCAAACCATCAGCCGGGAGGTGGCCCAGCAGGTTGAGATAGAGATTAAATACGAAGGTTACATTCAAAAACAGCTCAAAGAGATCGAAAAATTTAAAAACCTGGAGCAAATGAAGATCCCGCCGAATTTCGATTTTTTGCGTATTCACGGCCTGTCAAATGAACTAAAGGAAAAATTGTCCCGGACGAAACCGACAAGCCTCGGCCAGGTGTCGCGGATCGACGGGATGACGCCGGCGGCCGTATCGGTCCTGATGGTTGCCCTCAAGGCGGCTCCCGGGTAATCAGATTAACAAAATAGGTGTCAGGTGTCAGATATCAACTGGTGGCAGGTTTCAGTGTTCAGGTTTCAGACATGCACATTCTGACACCTGAAACCTGACACCTGAAGCCATGGAGCCTTGAGTCCAGAACCTTTGAACCCATTGACCTTGACACCTTTTGACTTTATAGTAATGATAAAAAATTAAGCATATTATTCGCACGGAAACAGACGGGATTGTTTACCAATGGCTGAAGATTACTACCAAATACTGGGTGTCAAAAAAGACGCTTCTAAAGAAGAAATAAAAAAAGCCTACCGCAAACTGGCGATGAAATATCATCCGGATCACACCAAAGGCGACAAAGCTGCTGAAGAAAAGTTTAAAAAGATCAGCGAAGCTTATGCCGTGTTGAGTGATAACGATAAGCGGAAAGAGTACGATACCTTCGGTGCTGAAGGCTTTCGGCAGCGATTTTCCCAGGAAGATATTTTCAGAGGATTTGATTTTGGCGATATTTTGCGTGAATTTGGCATTGGCGGTAATGTTTTTTCAGGTCGCCGGGGAAGCGGTATGCGATTTCAATTTGGCGGCGAATCCCCGTTTGGCTCGCAAACGCGGTACCAGCAAAGCCGCATGAAAGGATCCGACCTGGTATACGAACTTCCGCTGACCCTGAAGGAGGTCGCTGCCGGAACCAGCAAAACGATTAGTTTACAACACGAGGGTCAGTCCGAAAAAATAACTGTTCAAATTCCAAAAGGCATGATCACCGGGAAAAAGTTGCGATTGGCGGGCAAAGGAAGCGCAAGTCCGCTCGGTGGCCCACCCGGAGACCTTTATATACAGGCCAAGGTCATCAAAGATCCTGTTTTTAGCGTCGAGGACTATGATTTGCATATGGTCTATGATCTAAAGCTGACCGAGGCTATTTTGGGAACGCGCATCTCCGTGCCGACACTCGATGATAAAAAACTCAGTCTTAAAATCCCACCCGGCACCAGGCCCGGCACCAAAATGCGTATGTCAGGTCGCGGGCTTCCTCATATGAAAGGCAGCCGAAAAGGGGATCTTTTTGTAAAAATCCAGATCAAAATGCCGAAATCGTTGACCGCGGAACAGAAAGCACTCATTGAAAAACTAGCGCAGAAGGGACTGTAAGGAATAAAAATAATTGACAAATTTACCTATTCACGATAATTTTATCTTATGTGTTTTTAACCTAAAATTTTAGCCAGTGGGGTATAAGATGATTGTCACCTGTAATGAGTGTGAATCGAGTTTTAACGTTGACGATAGCCTGATCAAAGAATCCGGCTCAAAAGTCCGTTGCTCAAAATGCAGCAGCGTTTTTGTCGTTTATCCCGAAACGACTGATTTTGAAATGGCTGATGACACGGATGACCTTGCCCTTGGAATGGAAGAGGATTTAGGCGCTGATCTGGATTCTGCCGAAGAGGCTGATGAATTGCCTGATCTTGAAGATATGATGGACCTTGATGCGGAAGAACCCGCAGACGAACAGATGGCGGAAGAAGCCCCCGGTGATCTGGAGCTTGATTTGGATTTGGACATGGATGATGATGCAATAGCCGCAGAAAAACAAAGCGTGGAGGAAGAAGACCTGGATCTGGATGCTGAATTTGGAAGCTCTGCAGAAGAAGATGAAGCCGAATTGGGCGAGGTCGAGATGAGCGATTCCGAACTGGCTGATCTGGACATGAATCTGGATGATTTGGATCAGGTTGAAGAAACCGACCTGGCTTTGGAAGAATCGGAGCCGGATCTTAATCTGGAAATAGAAGCTGAAGAAACGCAATCGCCTGCAACGGAAGTGGTTGCCGCAAGCACTGAAACCGATGAATTGGATTTATCGGATTTGGAGGATCTGGTTGCTACCGATGAAGATCTGGAAAAGGAAGATATGGTCGTTGAAGCATCAGATGATGCCGATCTGGATCTGTCGGATCTGGATGATGTCCTTGAACCCGAGGAAGAATCCGCTGCAGAAGCGCTGGATCTTGATCTGGAAGAGGAACCAGTGGCCAGCGAACCGAGCTTAGAATCCGCTGCGGATATTGAAAAGACGGATGAACTGGATCTGTCGGATTTAGACGGTATTATGGAGTTAGACGAAGCATCGGCAGCGGCTTCCAGCGATGAAGATCTGGAACTTGATTTTGAAGTGGATGAAAGTGCGACGGAAACGGTGCCTGCTGAATCTGCGGAGGCTTCGGAACAACTGGAGATGTCGGATCTTGAACAAATGCTTAAATCCGATGAGACCCCGGCATCCACAGGCGAAGAGGACTTGGATCTGGATCTGGAAGGCGCTGCCGAGGCCAGCCCGATTTCGGAAGAGCAAACCGGCTCAGATGACGCCGAATTTTTGGATATTGAAACGATGCTGGAAGAAGGTGAAGATAAGGCCGCGGGTGCACCAAAAGCTGAAGAGGTCGTTGAGCTCGATTTAGAGGCGGTGCTGGATGAAGCAGCCAAGTCCAATGAACCGGAACTCGAGCTGGATCTGGATTTGGGAGATGATATGCCTGTGAAAGAAAGCGCAATAGCCGCTGCCGAATCGGGTGAAACGGATCTGGATTTTAAGCTTTTAGACTCCGACGAGGAAACGCTGCAATTTGGGGCAACCCAAGCATCTGCTACCGTCATTGATGAAATCGAGTCAGCCGATGCGGGTGCGGGGTCCAGCAGCGATGATTTTTCCACTGATGACTTCGCCGAAACCAGCGATTTTGGCGGACAGACGGATGTAATGGAAAGCATGGGAGCGGATATCGGTGTGCCGGTGAGGAGGCGAAAATCCCGTAAATCGCTTTTAACCGTTGTTGTATTGCTACTGTTGTGCCTCATTGGGTATGTCGTGACTCAAAACCTGGGCATTAACATTCCCTACGTCGGTGATGTCAAGATTCCCTACCTGAGCGATGTTAAAATACCGTATCTTAGCGGCTTGCTTAAATCTGAGGATCAGGATACTGTTGGCAACCTGAAGATTATCCCTTTAGGGATGAGTATTACGCATAAATTTATCCAAAACCACGTGGCCGGCGATATCTTTGTTATCCAGGGCCAAGTTCGCAATGAGTACGCTCATCCCCGAAGCTATATTAAAATTACTGGCAAGCTGTATGTTAAGGGTCAAAAGCTGGCCAAAACAGCCACGGTTTACTGCGGCAATGTGCTCAGTGACTCTGATTTGCAGAATATGGATATGGCCTCCATAAATAAGCATTTGCAGAATCGCTTTGGCGACAACCGATCAAATATCAAAGTTAGCAGTGGCAAGACAGTTCCATTTTTCATTGTATTTAATAAATTGCCGCCCAATCTGGATGAATATACTGTGGAGGTTGCCGGATCCTCCTCCTAGCCGCCGGCAGGTGTGCCGGCTATTCCAGTCTTCGAACATTTCATAACATGTACGGAAGAGCGCAGCCACAGCGGATGTGTTTTGTATTGACTTGCCAAAAATGAGCTGTTAAAGGACAGGTTCGCCGGAATTCCGGCTGGTGTATGTGGCGATGTAGCTCAGGTGGTCAGAGCATGCGGCTCATATCCGCAGTGTCCGGGGTTCAAATCCCTGCATCGCCACCACAGATGATCATGAGCTGTAATCCTGATGGGTTGCAGCTTTTTCATTTTGGGGGGATATGGTTTGTACCGTGAGCCTGAAACTGCTGCTTAATGCCGGTTGGTTGCGGCGGAATGTCACATTGAGATTACCGATTGCAAATTTGTGCGATTTTGTGATATCCGGCGGGTGGAATCCATCTCCTGTTTTATTTTTGTCCATTTCCCCAGACAAAATAATAAATGGGTAAGATTATGACACAGCAATCCTCCAAATTTCTACTGCCGATGGAGGAGTTGATTGAGTCTGAAAGCTTCGCGCTGAAGGTTCTCAATGCCTCCCTCAATGGCTTGTATATCCATGATGTCAAAATCGGACAAAACGTATTTATTAACAAGCAGTACACCACACTGACCGGATACACTTTCAAAGATCTTCAGGCAATGGACGAGGCGCAGTTTTTCACCCTGTTTCACCCGGACGACCGGCAGCGGGTGGCCGAACACATACGAAGGCTTGTCCTCGATAAGGACGATCTGCTGGAAATCGAGTACCGTTTCAAAACCAAGGACGGTCGATGGATCTGGTGCCTTTCGCGTGACGGTGTATTTGCCCGTGACGCGGACGGCTCGGTTTGCCAGTTTATGGGTACGTTCCTCGATATCACCGAGCGTAAACGTACCGAAGAGGCATTGCGTAAAGCAGCCGATGAGCTGGAGATCAAGGCCAGGGAGCGAACAGCCGAACTGCAGCAGGCAATCAGGCGCCTGCAAGAAGAAAATCAGGAAAGTATCCGAACCGAGCAATCACTCAGACTGGAGGAAGCCCGTTTAGACGCACTCTTATATCTGAGCCGGCTCAGCGAAGCTTCCCTTCAAGAGATCAGCAACTTTACCCTCGAACAGGCAATTCGGCTGACGGATAGTAAAATCGGCTTCTTGGGGATGCTTAACGAGGATGAGTCAGTTTACACGCTGCATGCGGTTTCAAAAGACATTGTAAAGGAGTGCAATATAACCGGCGATCCGTTGCAATGGCATGTTGTTAATGCCGGCATCTGGGCGGATGCCATCCGCGAACGCAAAACTCTGTTTGTAAACGATTACAGTAAACCCCACCCCGGAAAAAAAGGCCTTCCCGCCGGTCATCCTTATGTTGAGAGATTTATGGTTGTACCTATCTTAGAGAAAGGGAAAACCGTGGCTGTCGCCGGGGTCGGCAACAAAGCCTCCGAGTATGACACCTCCGACGAGCGGCAGGTCGCTTTACTTTTGAACGGAATGTGCGGGTATGTGCAGAAAAATCGTTCGAGAGAAGAACTGCGCGAAGCTTACAATGAACTCGAAGAGAAGGTTAGACAGCGCACCGCACAGCTCGCGGATTCCACCGTGAGGCTGCAGGAGAATCAGAGAGACCTTAAGCGTGCCCAGGAGGTCGGGCAGATCGGTAGCTGGCGACTGGACGTCCGCCGCAATGTGCTGAGCTGGTCCGACCAAAACTATCGTATCTTTGGCGTGCCCGGAGGGACAGCGCTGACCTACGAGACGTTTCTGGAAATCGTTCATCCCGACGACCGCCGGTACGTGGATGCCCGGTGGAACGCGAGTTTGCGCGGGGAGCCTTACGACATTGAGCACCGTATTGTGGTGAATGGAGAGGTCAAGTGGGTGCGAGAGAAGGCTTACCTGGAACTCGACGATGCGGGCACGTTGCTGGGCGGCTTCGGGATCACCCAGGACATCACAGAGCGCAAGGTTGCCGAAGTGTTGCACGCAACACTCGATTTTGATGAAATCATGCAGTGGATTGTGGTTGAAGGCTCGGCCTTTCTGGGAAGCGAATCCGCGGCTGTCTCTCTGCGGGAGGATGACCACTGGATCGTTAGCCACGTGCATGATCTGCCATCCGGTCTTGTGGGGGCAAGGATGGAGGATAACCAAGAAAAGCACGCCGCGCTTGCCTTGAAATCCCGCCAGCCGGTGGCAGTCGAAGATGCATTCAATGATGATCGCTTCAACCGGGAGCATATGCGCCGCCACAATATCCGCTCCGTGTTGGTCGCTCCCTTAATTATTCGCGGTGAAGCGGTCGGTGTAATTTTTTTCAATTATCACAGCGCGCGACACAGCTTCACTTCGGCTGAGGTGAACTTCTCACGCCAAATGGCGAGTGTTGCAGGTGTCGCTCTGACAAATGCCCGGTTGTTTGAGGCGCTGCATGAAAGCAATCAAGAACTAAATGAGTATGCCTATGCATTGACCCATAACCTTAAAGCACCCCTGCGCGCGATTCATAATTATGTTAATTTCTTGTTCGAAGACCTTTCAGATACCCTGGAAGAAGAACCGAAAACATATCTGGAAGGCATAAAAGACGCGATCATTCAGAGCAATAAGCAGTTTGAAGACCTGGAAACATTATACCGCACCAAAAATCATCCCCTGAATTTTGAGCCATTTGAAATGCGAGAACTGCTTGCAGAATTACAGTTCATTTTTAAAGACACTTCCGAAGAAAAATTAATTATCGCAGAGAATTGGCCGGCTTTACGGGGTGAAAGATTTTTATTGCGGCAAATATTGTTTGATTTAATCAGCAACGGATTTAAGTTCAATCGTGCGGATATAAAACGCGTCGAAGTCGGCTGGCAAGCAGCGGCAGGCAACGGGATTGAAATATTTGTACGCGACAACGGCATCGGTATCGATCCGCAGTTCCACGAGCATATACATGAAATTTTCAAGCGCTTGCATACGGATCGCGAATACGAAGGCACCGGCATCGGACTGGCCATCGTCAAAAGGGCTGTTCAGAATTTTGGCGGCAAGCTTCGTTTGGAATCCGCAGTCGGTGAAGGCAGCACATTTTATGTGAGTCTGCCGAATTCGATATTAAAAAACAACCCTATCGAATAATTAGCCGAAAACTGTCATCCGGAGTTAGACTTCGGACGGCCTGTTAGGCAAAATTTCACAAACTTCTTTTCGGCTTCCTTAAAATCATCTTCTGCGTAATAATTGATATTTTCAGGTCGCCTAAATTCATTGCGGCATTTTTGGATTAACAACCGGATTCCTCGATCTGTGTTTGACAAATTCGCCATTCAAGCCCTCTGCAAATTTTTTGTCGAATAACTTTAAAGGGGTTCGTTTGAAAAATAAATGGGATTGAAGCTGGTTATTTATTCTAAAATATATGCACCTTTTTTAGGATGACAACCAAATTTCACCCAAGGCTGCCCGAACGCATCGCAATCTTTAATACAGAATTTCAAATTCGGTTTCTTGATATTTTTCTTCGCCGGGTCCGTTGAATTCAAGGGGCGGGTTCAGGGAATATTTTTTCAGCTACCAGATAGTGAGTTCCGATATCTTTTCTTAGATCAAGACGATTGCCCTGGGGATTTTCCCTGGGAATAACGCGGATCTTACCATTTTCAAAAGCGGCCATGAGTTTATTGCGGAACCGTTCCGCCGCTTCCCCGCGGCTCTCATTGGGCTTGATTTTCACATTGGCATTCATCCAGGCTACCCGGGTTCCGTCTGATTTAAATTGGCCGTCTTCTGCCGAGCAGGTCATTGCTGAAGGAATAATCTGGATGCCTTTTTTTCTGAGGTAGTTAAAATCGATTTCAACGGGTTCCCCTTTCGTGCAGGACCAGGGATATCCTTTTTGGCCGTCAGGACCTCCGGGGCCGGTTACCAGCCCGGTACATATGGATAGTTGATCTTCTCTGACCTCCGGCTTTATCTTATCCAGATTGCTTTGGAACATGGCCTCAACGAGCGCCCCTAAATTTCTCAACCGGCGAGCAACGGGCTGAGCCTCTGGCTCACCGGGTCGGATATTTATTTCAGACACCCGGATATTGGTGGGTTGTTTGGCACTGGTCAGCGAGACAAAACATCCCGGATACAAAATGCATGGACGCAGGTAACTTTTTTCCTTCATTTTCTCGATCAGCGGCCGGGCAATCAGCTCACCGGCCATTTCGAGGAGTTCGGGTGTTTCCATTGGATGCGGTGAGATGGCGCCCATACCGCCGGTAATCGGGTTTGTTTTGCTGGCCGGTCCTTCAAACCTTTCCGGATAATCCATGGCAGTTGGCAGTATTTGAAAATTGCCATTTTTATCCACCAGAATAGTGAAACTGATCTCCACGCCGGACATTAAAGACTCAATCAAAAGGGGCCATCTGCCTTTGGCGCCATACATTTTTTTATAATCGGGTTTGTAATCTTTCATTAAGGTATTGTAGACTTCTCTGATCTCCCAGGAATTTAAAATGATCCGGGCGCCTTTTCCCCCTGCACTGTACGGATATTTTAAGACGGCTCCGCCAAATTGCTGAATATAATCCAGACAGGTTTGCAATATCGTTGCGTAGTCTTTTGCATCTGCTTCAGACCAAGCCGCTGCTACAGGAATGCCCGCTTCCCGGCACAGCTCTTTGCACTTGATTTTGTCACCTTCAATAAAGGCAGCGGATTTTTTAAGGCCGGCAATGTGATCCGCAAAACCGGCTGCCTCTACTGCATCTACCAGTCCGTCGAACAAAAGCGCCTCCGGCATCGGTATGACATAATCAACCGCCTTGGTTTTGATTGCGTTGATGATCGCCTTTGCATATTCATCGCAGGAATTGCTCTCAGTCGGAATGAACTCAATCGGCCAGTTCATGGCTTGAGCAAATTTCGGCATCGATGGCGTCCCCCGAACGACAACTCCTTTATAGGGCTCTTTATAAGTCTCGCTGGTGGCGGTTGAAACTACCCATGCGCACAGCAGGGTTCGGCCATCTGTTCCGGCAAAGGCTATTTTTTTCATTCGTTTTCCTTTCAGGGATCCGGATAGGCTACGGAGGTCTGAAAAAGGTGTCGGCTTATTGAATTTAATTTCATTATCAAATTGAGGCGGCCGGGGTCAAACTTATTTTCCTGCTTCTGGTTGCCGGCGACGGGCCTTAAAATTATTGGATAAAATACCCAAAGATGGTATAAATGATCAATTCATCCGGGGTTTAGTGTTTGGTGTTTTGTCTGAAAAACCAACGTATTTGTCTCCCTTTAGGCCGGTAAACGCTAAACACTAAAAACCAAAGACTAAATACTCTCTTTTTTGTTTTTTTAAGTTCACCAGAGGATAAGATGATACCGGGTTTTATTAAAATCATTGAACAAAGAATTCGCGAGGCTCAAAAGAAAGGCGAATTTGACAATCTGGAGGGCAGCGGGAAACCTTTAGACTTCACAGCCGATCAATCGGTGGCTGAAGAATTGCGCCTGGCTTACAAGATTTTGAAAAATGCCGACTGCCTGCCTCCCGAGATCGAACTGAAAAAGGAGATTCGACAAACCGAAGAGCTGCTCGCCGGCATGAGCGAAACCGCCGAAAAATATCGGATGATGAAAAAGCTCAATTATCTGATTCTAAAGCTAAATACGTTACGCAAGTCTTCCGTTGTTTTTGATGAACCGCAAAAGTATTCGGACAAATTAATGAAAAAACTCGGATCGTCAGTTTCAAGGAACAGAGGTAACAAAATGGTTTCAGGTGTCGGGTGTCAGGTATCTGATCAGTCAACAGATAACAGAAAACAGAACACAGACGACGAATAAAGCGTTTCAGCCTCCGTTTTTACCATCTGTCTTCTGACACCTGAACACCGAAACCTGACACCTTAAGGTTAATCCAGAAAAAGGTGGCAGCGATGAAAAAAATGACCCTTGCCCTTCTTTCCGGTGGCGTATCGTCGGAGCGCGAGGTTTCCCTAAACAGCGGCGACCAGGTTTATGAGGCCTTGGACAAGGAAAAATACAATATCCTGCGCTATGATCCCAAAACTGATTTAATCCGCCTGGTGGAAGATGCGCCGAATATTGATGTTGCCCTGATTATTCTGCACGGTCCCTATGGTGAAGACGGAACGATTCAAGGGCTTCTGGAACTGCTGGATATTCCCTACCAGGGCTCCGGTGTTTTGGGCAGCTCCGTTGCAATGAACAAGCTGGCCTCCAAATATCTATATGAAAAAGCCGGCCTGCCCATCCCGCCTTATATTGTACTGAATAAAGGGGATCGGCTAGATGCGCAGGGCTGGGAAAAACAACTGGGCCTGCCGCTGGTCATCAAGCCGAATGCAGCGGGTTCAAGTGTCGGCATGACCATCGTTAAATCTCCGGACGGCCTGGAACAGGCGGTGGAAAAAGCATTCTCCCACGATCCGACCATTCTGATCGAAGGCTATGTCAAAGGTATCGAACTGACCGGCGGCGTGGTCGGCAATCAAAAACTTCTGGCGTTGCCGATTATTGAGATTATACCGAATGATGAACATGAATTTTTCGATTACGAAGCCAAATACACAGCCGGTCTTACCCAGGAAATTTGTCCGGCGCGCATCGACGATGAAATGACGCAAAAGGCTCAGGCTTACGCCAAGGCTGCCCACAGGGCTCTTTTTTGCGAAGGTTACAGCCGCACCGATATGATTTTAAAAGACAGGGAAATTTATGTTCTTGAGACCAACACCATCCCGGGAATGACTGCAACCAGTCTGCTGCCTCAAGCTGCCCAAAGGGCCGGATTGAGTTTCAGCCAGCTGCTGGATCAACTTATCCAATTGGGTATCGAAGCGCATAAAAACAGCGGGTGACTCAATGATTGTCAAAAGTAACCGGCAACTAAAAACCCTGTACAACGACCTATCCAGCGGGGATGTTTTCATCGGCAATCTATCTTGGAAGTACCTGAAACGACCGCTGCTCATTGATATGCTGGAACGCGGCATTTGTTGTCTGCCTTCTGCTCTCTCACAGATCTTAAATAGCTCAAAGGTGGCTCAGGCGTTTATTCTGAGGGACTGGATGCTTCCATACACATGGGTGATTCTGCGCCGAACGGATTTGATCGAGGCGGTCAACGCCTTCAACACGAACCATTTGGGACCTGCTGTGACCAAGCAAGACCGCATGCACTGCGGCTATGGAATCCGCCGGTGGGAATCCATCGAAACCCTGTACAACGTTATGGCCTTGTCCGAATCTGCGTATCCCTTTGTGGTGCAGCCGTTTGAGGAAAAATATACCGATGTGCGCGTCATTTGCGTGGGAGATTATGTCGAAGCCTATACCCGGCATAATCCTCACAATTTCAGGGTCAATTTGAGCATGGGCGGAACCGGCTCACCCTATCGGTTGAACGAAGAGCAGAAAGCCTTTTGCCGCGGTGCAATGCGGCGGGGCAAATTTCCGTTTGCCCATCTTGATTTAATGATACTGCAAAACGGAAAATGTTACCTGTCGGAAATCGCACTCAACGGTGGGATCAAAGGGGCCCGGATCGATCGGCAGGAACTGGATCAAAAAAAGCAGGCGCTTTTGGAAAAGCTCGCAAAAGAACGTTAGAGGTCTAAGTTTTTATAATTTACCACGGAGAACACAGAGAACACAGAGATTGAGTTTACGCTAAATATAATTCTCAAGGTCTTTTAATTAAAAACATATTCTCTGTGCACTCTGTGATCTCTGTGGTGAAGAAGATTACCTAAAGGAGGCGATTTTGAGAACAGCCCAGCAAAAACCACGTCGCTCCGGCGGATCACCGCAGGTCGGCATTGTCATGGGAAGTGATTCTGATTTTAACGTGATGCAAAGCGCAGCGAATGTTTTAAAAGATTTCGGCGTCCCTTTTGAAATAACGATTGCATCCGCTCACAGAAGCCCGCGGCGAGCAGCCCAGTGGGCATCCTCGGCCGGTGAGCGCGGCATCAAGGTTATCATAGCCGGGGCGGGACATGCCGCGCATCTGGCCGGCGCAATGGCGGCAAACAGCAATCTGCCGATCATCGGAGTTCCCATTGATTCTTCCTGTCTGCAGGGAATGGATGCTTTGTTGGCGACTGTCCAGATGCCGCCCGGTATCCCGGTGGCCACCATGGCGATCGGAAAATCCGGTGCCAAAAACGCCGGAATTTTAGCCGTCCAAATCCTGGCTTTAGCAAATGATCGCCTCGCCGCTCAGCTTGAAAAATACAGACAGAAAATGGCCGCCGAAGTCGAACAAAAAGCAAAAAAACTTGAGAAGTCAATTTTGAAGGGCCTTACATGAAGCTCTTAATTAACCGCAGACGCACGCAGACAATCGCAGACAGTATTTTTTAAAAGAGGTGGTATCTAAAAGCAGCAGTTTTTATTGAACGATGAATTTATCCAGACATATAGATAACAATAATCGCGTAGCGATTGACGAGTTTTTTGCCGGCCGGGTCGGCCGGCAAAAAGGTCTGCGTCCGTCTGCGTGAGTCTGCGGTTAAAAAAA
>JARRJQ010000072.1:0-10190 GCA_037388985.1 Desulfobacterales bacterium
TTTTCTTCCGTAAGCGCTATCCTGCCGGCCGTTGTTTTCGGCATCGCTGCAGGATGGATCCTGGCGGTGCTGATCGTGTAAAAGGTTTTGACGCCGAAATATACACCCGCCGTTATCAGCAGCACATTGATGATTGCAAAGTAATTTTTGGCTGTCATTACCATCCGCTTAATAAAATGAATAATTGGGTGAATCCAGGGGGCCTTTTATCTTAAAAGCAATGCCCTGATTTTCCAAATTACGGTGCTCAATTAGCTCCGAGATATTCCGGCCCAGTTTGGCGAACAGAGTCTCATGGGGCTTTACCGTTCCGGATAAATCCAAAATTTTTCTTGCTGCCGAGCGGCCGGTAAATTTTATCGATCCTGAGACATCGGCATCCAGTAGATCTCCGTCGATCCGGCAATGTTTGATTGTCAGCGAACTCCCATTGAAAATCAGTTCAGCTTCGATGGTATCAAAGTTTATGGAATCTTGTTTCATTATCGGGGCTGAAAATTCTATCTGCCCTTTTGTCAGTGTTAAATCACCGGTTAACGGCTCAGCGGGCATGTTCGTTCTATAAGTCAGCGTTGCGTTCAGGTTTCCCGAGATTTTGTGTGCCGTTAGAAACGTTAATGCTTCTATCTGACTCACCTGGATTCCGGTAAGATCAGCACCGACCACCACATCTCTTTGCGGAGAGTTGCCGGTGATGTCGATGCCGCCCTTTAAAATACCGCCATAGCCGTCACCCCTAAAATTCAGATGGGTTGTGGCTGATAATAATGATAAGATGTCTGGCGTTATATTTAAATCTTCAAGTTCGGCGATTCGCTGGCCCAGATGATATACGCTCACGTCATAAAGTTTTAAACCCGGCGGAATAACCGGACGCACACGACCCATTTTTATCGTCAGGTCTGGATGAGTTTGATGGACCTGACCCGCCAGGTACTCCTTTACCATCTCGGACGGAAAAAGCGCGTAAAGAAAAAACAGCGCCGCGCAAATTATGTAAATTGCCCAGGAAACCCGGGTTTTAAAAATCTTCATCCTTTTAGTGAAAAGTGCCTAAAATGCCTAAAATGATCTAAAGTGCCTAAAGTTAAGGTGTCGCTGCGCTCCATCTTTTTAAAAAAATGACAGAATTCCTTAACTTTAGTCATTTTAGGCACTTTAACTCACTTTAGGCACTTCTAACGTTAGAGCACCTTTACAACTTTTTTTCTCTATCTTTGAAGATGAGCTCCCAATTTTGCGATAAGTTATAACAGATCATCGGATGCAATCACATCGACGCCGGTATTTAACAAATTAGAAATAATGACTTCGGTAAATCCTTTCTCTCTTTTGCTGTAGCGGGCTTCGGAGAGCTGCAATTTTCCTTTGAGCAATTGATATTGCGCTTGAAGGCGTTGCATTTCTTCGAGTTCCACCTTTTTGCTTTGTAGGGTTCTTTGCAGCTGCTTTCTATTTTCAAAAAAAGGTGCGATAACCAATTGAATGATGATCAGCAGTGCTAAAAGGCAGCCGGCTGCATAAATAACATATTTTTCGCGGCGATTGAGTTTTTTCAGGTTCAGGTATTTTTTGATTGATTCCATTTCTAGCGTCTTTTTTAGCTTTTGGGAAATTCCACCTTCAACATGAATTGAACTTCATTTCCGGAGCGATCAATATTGGCTGAGCTGATCGTGACCTTCTGGAAATGCTGAATTTGTTCCAGACGGCTTTTAATGTCGTCCACCGAGTTGAAAGTATCCGTCGTACCGGAGATTAACACATTTTCCGGCTGAATGACCAGTCGGGTGAAGTTGACCGTGATGGTTTCGGGGATTTTTTCACTGATGCTGTCTAAAATATCAATGCTTCGAATATGAGGACCCGTTTCGGCTTGCAAAACGGCGTTTCTGTTTGTTTCCCGCATCCTGGCCCGCATCTCCTGATATGGATAACGCACGGTTTTAACTTCCGGGAAGGTTGCCTTAAAAATTTGAGTCATCTGGGTGTCGATGCGGCTGACCCGCCTGTTTAACATATAGGTTTCCAGCGATAGGTTGAAAAACATCAAGACCAGTACAGCGGCTGCCAGGATAGCGGTTTTTTTCAGGGGGTTTTTATGCTTGGATAAAAACTTCTGGGCGGCAAACTGGCCTTTGTGGAAATTAAGACTATCGTAGCCTTCGACCTCCATCAACGCCAGGGCCAGAGCATTATCCAGTTGGGCCGGAATAAACGGGCTTTGCCTGTCATTTTCCACCGGGATGTTTAGGCGGTCTGCAAGCGAGGCAGTCTCAACCGGTATATTCAGGGCACTGGAGATTTCTGTCGCCATATGGCCTTCATCCAGCCCGTGGCCGCTGACCCTAATTTCAAGGGGCTGAAAATTCGAGCCTGACGATTCCTGGAAGGCTGCCAGGGTTTGCCGGATTTGAATACAGAGCATTTTCGCTTTAGAGGGGCTTGGCTCCGGTAGTGGAAACGAACGGATCAGCTTCAGTCGGCTGCCGACCAGGATAAAAAGCGTAGCGTAATCGGTATCGATTTCAACAAAAAGCTGGTCTTCTTCCTGTTGCGCTTGGTTCGCCAGACACAGAGCGGTGGGCAAACCACTGATCGTTAGCTTTTCCGGGTCGACTTTAATCGATGCCAGCGCAGCGATATAAGGTATTAGTCGATTTTTTTCAATTGCGGCAGCAATGAGTTCGGTCTGGTCACCGGAAGGGGCGCCATTTAAGGTATGAAAATCAATAACCAGATCTTCCACTGCCTGGGGCAGCGTCGGTTCTAATTCATACGGCAGTACCATTCTTATTTTTCTGGAATTGCTGAAGGGTATTTTCAGGTTGCGGAATGTAAATTGATTGGCGGGAATGGACACGACCCAGTCGCAGCCGGCTAAATCCAGTTTTTCAATCAGGGTTTGCAGAGCAGAAGAAAGGCTTCTTTCCGCATCATCGGGACCGGCAAACGGTAAATGAATAACATCATCTACCCGGTGTTCCCGCAGGCTGCTGCTTAAAAGTACTGCACTTAGAGAATAATCTCGTATATCTATGGCGAGAATTTTTCTGCTCATTCGGTTTCCCAGCTTAAGATTTTACAGGTGCCCTTGCCTGTTTTCTCGTTTTTTATCCGTTGAACGACTGACGTGGTGATCAGTTTGTGGTCGTTTAGGGTCGCCGTCGATACGATTCGAAAGATATCGCTTGCGGTAGTGATAAGATTCCTATCCAGATTAATACCGGCCAACCCGGAGATATTTTTATACCATTCGGGGTTTGAAAAGTCACGGGCATCTTGACCATCGGCGGCTTCCTGGCGCAATTCTAAAAAGGCCTGTGCGAGATCCGCATTTTCAGATGGCAGCATTGCCACCAGCACCGGAAGTTCCGCGGTATTGATGTTTATCTTTCCCGGAAAGATAAACGAAGTGCCGGCACCCGGTTGCATGCCGTATACGGTTAAAAATTGTGCGATTCCAGGCTTATCGTTGCCGCCGTAAAGCAATTCCGGTGTAATGCCCTTTACCAGTAATAAATCATTGATGTCGGGTATCGGCCCATTGCGGCTGGCATAAGGCGGACTCAAATCCCGGTAATAACTGGATTCGGCGCCGCTTAATCCGGTAATCGCGTCATCATCGCCGGAATCGAGCCAATCTTTAAGTGAATTGATAATCGCCGGCGGCTGGCTGTCTTCCGGCGTTTGCTCTTCATTATTCTTGAAATAGTTCAAATAGCGCTCCAGCAGCATTCGCTGAGATTCATTGAAATTCCGGCTTTCAGGAAAGGTTACCAGCGCATTCACCTGAATCCGTCCCATTTCATCGCTGATGACAACGGAAAGATCTCCGTCATCAAAAGGAATTTCTTCCAGCAACTGCTTAATTTTATCTGGATTGGCCCAGTCTTCCTCTAAGGAATCGATGTCGGACTCGGCACGATCTTTTGCGAGAAGCGCCATGGCTGCATGAATACCCGAAGATGCCATATGCGAGAGGGTCAAGCGATCCCGGGCAGCTGCGGCAGACAGGACTGTAAAGCGCGCGCGACGGTTGTATTCCAGCGCCACCGCAATTAGAATAGTCGTCACCGAGATTACCAGCAAAAGGGCAATGCCCCGATTGTTGCCCATTATTTTAACTGTCTTTAACATTTGTTAATCGGCCCGCTCGCGAAACATGGGCAAATATACTGTTGTTTCAAAGGTGTACGACGAAGCTTTATTAACCAATTCCAGCTTTATGGCGATCGCTTTCGGGGTTGCATAGCCGAATTCATCTGAATCCGAATCCCAGGCATCGGATTCAATCCCATCTTGGTTATAAAATTTAAACGCCAAGGATTTGACATACTTACACAAAACCGGATCGCTGCTTCTTTCTTCGAAATCGGGATACGGGTAAAGGTTGTCCGCACGCTTCAGCTGCAGATCTCCGTCATTTCCGGCCTGCACGTAATATATGATTTCAGCAATTCCTTTTCTGGGGCTGTTTTCCAGGCTGATGTGGGCCCTGCTGGTAAACCGTAATTTTGCAATTCCCGTGCCACCTGAATCGCCGGTGGTGGAGACGATACGGTACGGATCCGGTGGCTGGTCAAATTCCGGTGGTTTGTATAGCGGCCGTTGGGTGATGTGGATCGACTCCAGATCACTCGTCAGGCGTTGCATACAGTTTTTGGCCATTTCAAGTATGTCCGCGTTTTCGTCTAATATTTCTGTCGTTGAAAAAACGGTATTAAATGATGCCAGGATGGTCGTTACCACCAAAGCCAATATGGTGATAGCCACCAATACTTCCATCAGGGTGAAGCCATCCTCTCGTTGCTGGCCTCTGGCCTCTGGCTTCTGGCTGCCGGCTAATGGATATTGGATTCCGGCAGACAGGCCGTAATGCCGGCTAAATTCCGCATTCCGCAATCCGCATTCCGCTTTCATTAAATTACTCCCTTTTAAATTCCGCATTCCGCAATCCGCATTCCGCTTTCATTAAATTACTCCCTTTTAAATTCCGCATTCCGCAATCCGCATTCCGCTTTCATCGTATCATTCTCTTATAAACCGATAGGTTCTTAAATTGTATGAAAATTGGTTATCATTATATGAGACGGTGATGTCGATTTGTTTTAAATCCTCAGCGACCGCTCCAAGGATCTCCGAGGTTACATCCTTTTGCGAAACTTTCCAGCTATAGCCAGGGAATTGTTGGCCAAAATCACCCGCATCTTCCGGAAATCCGTTTGCGGAAAGAGCTTCGAGTTCAGCCATTTTGCTTTGAGCCAGCATGGGCGCCTGAGTATAGAACTGGGCAGCGGTCATCATGGTCAGACTCTGGGAATGCATCCGATATACACTGACCAGCACTATTGACATAACGGCCAGAGCCACCATGACCTCAAGTAGCGTGAAGCCCGGTGCCCTGTTCGAAGATCGGGCTCCGGCATGCGCTTTGTGATTTTGAAAAACAGGGTCACTCATTGAGTGTGCACTTTTTTATACATATTTATTTGAGATTATTATACAAAATTTGACATTAAATATAAATATTTTTTTGACCAGCGGGAATTTTTGCGCTTGGAATTCCGGGCAAATTCGAAAGTTCTTAAAAAGATAATACGTGATAGAAAACAACCTGGAACATGGCGAAAGAAAAACAGTCACACGCTATTGACCAGATTCTTCAGCGAGAACCTGCCCCTAATCCTCAAAACCGACATAGGTCTCGTAACGGCTGACCTCTGTAAGAAAAGGCTCTATCAGATACGATATATGGGTTTGCCCATCCTGAAGGTGGATAAAAACTTTGTCCGAATAGCCGTTTTTATAAAATGTAATGTCCGCCCGACCCGAATTTATTTTCCCATGAACGGGATATTCGATATCAGTGATTTTCAAGCCGCTTGGCAGGGAATCGGCATTCATCGCGGCATTTTCAATAGCCTCCAGCGACATGGATTCATCCGTTTCCCAAAAACGTTCTGAATCCAGATCGATATGCAGGGTATAGCGTTTCTGATTACGGACCGCTGCTTCTTTTAATGACTGAATTTTGCCGATAATCCAGCGGGAACTTGTTTTGCTCTCATCCAAAAACAAGGTTTCGTGGAAACGGGGAACGGTCACCATCAGCATGATACCCAGCAAAGATATAACCACAATCAGCTCCAGCAGGGTAAAGCCGTCATTTTGTCCGTTGTTTGTCGTTCGTTGTCCGTGGCTGGAAAACACTCCAGCCTGGCAGTATTCCAAAAAGTATTTTGATAGTCCACACATTGTAAAAGGGCTCATTTACCGTTTTGTATGCAACGAACAACTGACAACGTACAACGAACAAATCTTAATCTATTTCCCAGTTGTTTATATCCTTATCATCCTCGTTTTCGCCGCCGGGCGCACCGTCTTTGCCATAGGAACTCAAATCGAAATCACTATTTACGCCTGGAGAAATATACACGTATTCATTGCCCCAGGGATCTTTTGGTACCTTGTGTTTTTCAAGATATCCGCCTTCGCGCCATTTTTTAGGTAAGGTTCCGGTTTCGGGCGGCTCAATCAGCGCTCGTAACCCTTGCTCGGTTGACGGGTATACGCCATTGTCAAGCTTATACATTTTTAAAGCCGTTTCGAGGGTGGCGATATCCATCTTCGCCTTTACACGCTTGGCTTTTTCCGGCTCGCCCATTATCTTGGGGGTGATGTAAATCGCCAGGATACCGAGTATGATGACAACAACCATTAACTCAATTAAGGTAAATCCCCGGCGGTCTTTTCTGGTTATAGATATCATTTAGCTTTTTCCCTTCTCATGCGGTTTAGCGGGTTTTATCAATATTATCGGATCAGCTGATTCATTTCAAAGATGGGCAGGCAAATTGAAAGCACGATGAAACCGACCACACAACCCATGACCAAGATCATGATCGGCTCCAGATATGATGTCAGCCGCAAGATACTGGTTTCAACCTCTTTTTCAAAAATATCCGCGATTTTATTGAGCATTCTCTCTAATTCACCGCTTTGCTCTCCCACCTGAATCATTTGGATAGACAATTGCGGAAAAATTTTACTTTCGTTCAACGCCGCCCATAAAGCCTGTCCCTTGCCGACGTCTTGAGCCGCCTTTTCAACTGCTTTGGAAATTAGCAGATTGCCGGCGATATTCTTGACAATTTCAAGGGCAATTAACATGGAGACCCCGTTTTCAAGCAGTGATCCAAGTGTCCGGGTAAAGCGCGCAACATCCAGTTTTCCAGCTAAAATTCCAAAAACTGGTAAAGAAAGCACCGTCTTATCGAAAACATAACGTCCCTTTTCGGTTTTTTTCGCCCGATGCAAAGCGAATCCGGCCGCCATGACGAAAATGAATATAACCCACCAGAATGACTTTAAAAAATCACTTAACCAGATGAGTAATCGCGTCGGCGTCGGCAAGACCTGGTTCATATCCGCAAAAATGGCGGTGATACTCGGAACGATGTAGGTTAAAAGCACAAATAAGACCAGCGTGCCGATCATACACATGAACACCGGATACGCCAGGGCGGTTTGAATTCGATTGTTCAAATCCTGCTGCTTTTCGGTTATATCCGCCAGGCGCTCTAGAACAATTTCAAGGGTACCGGAAGTTTCCCCTGCGCGGACCATGTTAATAAACAGAGGCGAAAAGACGCCCGGATATTGCGATAATGCTTGGGCAAAGCTCTGCCCTTCAACAATGGCATCTTTAACCTGCGCCAAAATTGTTTTTAATCGATAAGACTTGGTCTGAGGCACCAGTGCGTCGATTGCAGAGACCAGCGGGAAACCGGCACTGATTAAAGTTGCCAATTGCCGGATCATTAATGCAACCTCGACGGGCTTAATGCGCGTCAACAGGCGGGACAGTTTGGCGATATGGGTTGTCTTTTTTTCCGGAGTCTTTATGGATTCTTTGATAGATACCGGAAAGATGCCGGTTGACCTTAATTTTTGGCGGGCTAAGGCGGCGCCGTCTGCATCAATGATCCCTGAGGTTGTTTTTCCTCTGGCATCCAGGGCTGTGTATTCATATACTGGCATTGTAAATTTTATGAGTAATTTCAGTTATATTTTAACAGGTTTCTCGACCACTGAGAAAAGCGTATCATATTAATAATATTACGATATTAGTCTATTTTCAACATAAACTTTATCTCTTCGACCTCATTGGCAGGTGTTTTCGCTTGCCGTGTCTCTTTTCGGCTCAGAAAATATGGCCATGCACAATCTCCTATTCCATGGTCTTTTCGATAACGGCTCCTTCCGGCGGATCAACGTGAACAATCACGTCTAAAACTTCCGGGATTTCTTCGGTAATCCGATCTCTGACGTCATCGGCTATGGTGTGGCCCTCACGCACGCTTATGGAACCTTCCACAACGATATGGAGGTCAACCAAAACACTGGAGCTGATAAAGCGGGTTCTGATATCATGAACCTGCAGGACATCTTTGTTTCTGAGTGTGATGTCTCGAATCATTTTTTGGGTCTCAATCGGTGCACCGACGTCACTCAACTCGCTGAGTGAAGGCCAGATGATTTTAATTGAGGCATGTAAAATAAATATTGAAACCACAACAGCTCCAACGTGATCAAGAAACGACCAGGTTGGGAAAAGTCGTGCACCGGCAACCGCAACTAAAACCGGAATTGAGCTTAAGGCATCCGTTCGATGATGCCAGGCATTGGCTGCCAAGACAGGGCTTTTAATCCGCCTGCCGGTAATGGCCGTCCATCGGTAAAGGATTTCTTTGCATGCGATGGAAACAAAGGCAGCCAGAACTGCAATCCAGCCCGGCGGGGCTGCATGTTCTTGATGCAGCGTTGAGATCGCTTTCCATCCGATCCCGATGCCGGCTGCCATGAGCACAACACTGATAAAAACCGTCACCAGGGTTTCCAGGCGCCGATGACCATATGGATGATTTTCATCCGGCGGACGGGACCAGTAATGTGATCCTGCAAGCACCGCAATATCCGTTGTCAGATCGCTCAAGCTGTGGATTGCATCGGCGACCAGCGCTTGACTTCTTCCAAAAATGCCGGCAGCGAATTTAATGGCGGAAAGAACTAAGTTAACGAAAAGCCCGAGCCAGGTGACCCTGCGGAGGATCTTTTCTTTTGAAGTCTCATCAGCGTTTGAAATTTGTATGCCTTTTGGATCTTCAATCAAACTGGTCACTCCTGTATGTTAGAAGTGGTTTTAAAACCCCATCTAATGTCCGATAGCTGCGTTGCAGACCTCTTTAAAATCGATGCTCATCCCGCCTCTGGCGGGACTGCGCTTTTTCACTTGTCGCGCCATAGCCCGGCGTTCGTTAAAGGGCGACGGCGGATCGGCCTGCGCTTGCTGAGCACTTTAATTTAAAAAGATCAGATGCGAAGTCCCGCTGTCTGGCGGGGCTATCAAACATGATCTGAGGTTTTAAAACCACTTCTAATTTTGCGGGCCATTTAAATTCCCTGCACTATTGTTATATATAGCATTTTAACTTATAAAATAACACCTAACTGAATATCAGATTGAAATAAATCAAATAATCAGGAATAGGTGCCAGGTTTCAGGATCCGCGGCACGAGGCGCAGCGTCACAGAGGCTATGGCCGCGCAGGCGGGCATTTTGAGGCTGCAAGAAGATCACCTCTGACCTTAAAGAGAATTTTGAATACGACCAACCGGCCAACTATGATCCGAATCATCCGGGCACAAAGCGAAGATCATTATCGATGGATACGCCACCTGTTTCAGCAATATGCGGATTCTTTGGGCTTTGACCTTGAGTTTCAGGGCTTTAGTCAGGAGCTGGCAAAGCTGCCCGGCGATTACGCGCCGCCGCTTGGCTGTATTCTTCTGGCCGAAATGGCAATTGAATTTGTCGGTTGTGTGGCATTGCGTCCTCTGGGGAAAAGAATCTGCGAAATGAAGCGGCTCTATGTAGTTCAGGGCCATCGCGGGCGAAACATCGGCCGAGCCCTTGCAGAAGCGATCATTAACGAGGCGCGTGCGCGGGGCTATGACCGGATGCGACTCGACACCCTCGAATCGATGGCAGAAGCCAAGGCACTTTATCATTCGCTTGGTTTTCGGGCGATAAAACCCTATCGGTATAATCCGCTTGATAATCCTTCCTTTTTTGAATTGAATTTGATTGATAGATAAATGAGGGGGGGTCGGGGAATCTTTCTGTC
>JARRJQ010000073.1:0-8078 GCA_037388985.1 Desulfobacterales bacterium
GGACCGAGCGATTCAAATAGGAGGATCAGAAAATATTTATATATCTGTTATTGGCCCAATTCTTTCCGCTTAGCGGATTCTTCAGCCAGCTTGGCCTTCGAATCCTGAAATTTTGTGGCGTCGGTATTAGCTGTCGATTTTTCCGTTGAGAATGTCTTTTGGGGCGATTCCCGAATAAGTTCAACCGACCCCTTGAAAAAGGCACCATTTTCTACCGATATGCTTTTTGCTTGAATGTCCCCCTGAAAATCGGCCTCTTGGGTAATTTCAATTTTGCCCTGTGTTTTGACGTTTCCAATCATCTGGCCGCTGATGCGTATATTCCGGGCATGAATTTCACCCTCAACCCGTCCATTGGGGCCCAGGGCAAAATTATGCGTTTCCATATCGATGTTTCCCTTTATCGACCCGTCAATTACCAGATGTTCTCTGCCGCGAATATCACCTTCAATGGAAATATCTTTGCCGATAATTGTTTTTTCATTACTGACTTCCTGGTCCGGACTCTTTGAATACGCTTTTAGTTCGAAAAACTTTTCTGAGCCTGATTTTTTGCCGTTCGTAAAATTTTTAGCCGTTTTTAACATGTACTTCCTCCTTCATTTTAACTCATATTTAGGTTGTCATAATATTCAAAATTCTCTGAAAACTTTGGCGAAGTTTCGGGACACGTTCGTAAATAGTGTTAATTTGGCTTACCGACAAACCATCCAGCGTCATTGTTTCTGAACTAATTCGATCTTTGGCTTCGCTACGCATTTGATTTGTTTTTTGAAGAAGATCGGCACGATTCAAACGCTGATCCCGATCCAAAAGAATAGCTGCCAGCATCTGATGGATAGACTTGCTGGGTTGACATTTAGGATATTCAACAATAATGGGAGTAAAACTTCGTGCTGCTCTGCGCGCAAGCTTGTCAAATGGTATGGTTCCTAAAATTCCGACATTCAGGAAGCATTTTTCTTTCAAAACACGCTGCATCGATTCGGCTATTTGAAAATCTTTGCGATTTTCGGCCATATTGACCACAAGCGAGACGCGGAACTGATCAAGCTGTTTTCTTATTTTATGGTAAGCAACTGCGTCCCTCTCACGGACTGCCTCGAAAATATCATCCAGCAAGAGATCTTTGGATCGCTCCCATGAACCATCTTTGATTTTCTGACCCAGATCTTTGAGGGAATTGTGTTCTGAGAAAAACCGTTCTAAAAAGCGGTAAAAGGCAACCTTTACAAAACTATAGCTGTCCAAAATCGAAGCGGGTTCTGTGCCGCTGATGACAATCTTGTGATCGGCACAAAGAAAGAAATCAAGTGCATTGTAAGATGTGTTACCACCGAGATCGAGAATAAGATAATCGCCTTCTATTTCTCGCAGGTGTCGCATAATTTTACGCTTTTGGGCATAAGGGAGATTTTCGCTACCGAGTCTTGAGGAATCTCCGCCGATCAGCTTCAAGCCGTCAAACGGAGTGGGCGTTAGAATATCTTCAATTGAATTTACCTTCTTATCCAACAAATCGTTCCACGTCTTGGGCAAAGATTTGACTCCCAGATAGAGGTGCACATCTGCACCGCCCAGGTCGAGATCCGCCAGAACGACCTGTTGTCCTAACAGAGCCAGACCTACAGCCAGGTTGGCCGCCAGGGCTGATTTGCCGACTCCGCCCTTGGCGCCACCGACGGCGATAATCATCTTGCCCGATATGTTGGTTTCGGAGGCTTCCTGCGTCATTGGAGACTCTTCGGGTTGTCGTATATTCTCAATATCTTCCAGGCCTCCGAATTCATTGCTTTCAATTTTTACCTCGCCGTCAGAATCGAACATCATAGCTACCTTCCCTCATTATTGTTAATTGAACAGGTGGAGAATTGCATACCGATCGTTGCAAGCTGTGCGTACCGATTTTTGAATACACAAATTTCTGCAAACTTTATGCCATGCCATTGAAAAAATAATTTGCATAATTTTAAAGACTTATAATTGCTTAAGAGAGCCGCTGATCAAAGGCTGCGAAGCGAAACGTCAAAAATTTGGCAAACCAGGCAAAAATTTCTTTTCTGCCGGAAAAACATGCTGGCCCTCGAGGAACCGGTCCAGCCATCAGGCACTCAGAGGCTCGAACCCTTGCAACCGCTTTTGTCGGGAAAAAGTAAGACGGAACCGATGCCTTCCAGTCAGAGGTTTCCGGTCGCGGGCGGGGTAACTGACAGCATCAGTTCAAAGCCGATCTGAACAATAGAGGCTGTATAGATTAGGAATTAAGGAGAAATGCTCGCAGATTAGAAATAATAGTAAAAGCGGCTTCATCTCTCAGAGCTGAGATTCGATAGACAGTTAACTCTTTGAAGGGTCGGGGAGTTTATACCCCAAACCTGTTTTTCCGCAAGAACCGGTTGCTACAAATAGCGTCTTGGGTCCGCATGGGGCTCTGTCCAGATACGTCGATGGATAAACTCCCCGATGCCCAGCTATTTAGGTCTATCCACTTGGTCTCACTTTCTGCGGTCAGGCCAGCAGCGTCTTTAGCACATCCTCTTTGCCGACCACCCCGACAATTTTGTCGCCATCCATAACGGGCAGTGTGTGATATTTTTTGTCCACCATTAATCTGGCAACATCTTCGATGTCGGTCTCAGGCCCGATGGTTACCGGGTCGGGTGTCATGGCTTGTTCGACTTTCAGGGCTGCAATTTTTTTCACCTCTTTATCGATCCGTTTTAAGGATGTTAACGGTATGAAGCTGTCAAGCAAAGTGTAAACAGACGGGATGGGTATCCTTTTTTGCTGGGCGACGAGATCGCTCTGGCACAAGATTCCGACCAGCTTGCCGGAATCATCAACTACCGGCAGTCCATTGATCCGCTTTTCTAAGAGAATTTTAGCCGCACTGGTAATCTCCGTTTCAGGGGACACCGTAATGAGTTCTTTTGTCATGATGTCTTTTACTTTAAGCATGGTCGCACCTCAAACCTTTCCGTCATTTTCATTGGGCTGTTCCTTGACCGCCTTTGGTTGTTTGATTATCTCTTTCATTTGGGTTCCGGACTTTATTGGAGGTTACAATTTAAGGTAGCCATCTAAATATCAAGGTCAAGAGACGACGATCGGATAGATTAAGGGGTAAAAAGTCCAACGCTTCAACGATGGAAAGTTTTTGCAGCGGCCTTTATTTGTGGGGGATTCGTGATGTCGACAATAACGGCATAAAAATGTTCCGAAACCAAAAACCCCATCTCTCATATTGAGATATGGGGTTTTTGGATCCATGCCATGGCCGCCTCAGGATTGGAGGCGGCGCATTAATTGGTCAAAGGTCTTTTAGCCTGCATATTTTCCTAAATATTAATTTTTTGCTAGCTCCCATGTTCCGTGACAATTGGGCCAGTTGCTGCTCCACTTGCCGGATGCAGAGTCTTTGAAGAATTTTCCTTTGAATTTGACATCAAACCCTGAGCCGGTGCCCGATGCACGCAACTGGCCATCATATGTCATTTTTCCTTTTAGATGGATTGTCAGGCCATATTTGCTGGCATATGACATACCGACTATACTGAAATCGTCAAGTATTTTGAACTGGACCTCGGAATCCGGACACTCTCCTCCCGATCCTTTAGCATATCCGGACCATGTCTCTCTGACATTGAGTGGGCTGGGTGATGGATCTGATGGCTTAGGAGCAGCGGAACAAGCGGAGATGATCAAAAGCAGTGCGATAATTGATAAAAATTTTTTCATAACATCCTCCTGCATTTTTTTATTTATATCGGTATCTTTCAGGAGGATCTTGAGTATTTTTCGACATAAGAAACCGGGATGTTAATGAAGATGTATGAGGGAGGTGCGAGATTAGGAATTAATAATCAAAAAATTTCAAAAAAAGTAAAGGGGCTTGGAGAAGGCGAACGGTGAAATGTATTTTTGATGACTGTACCAATTGCGCTCAACGAGTCTTATTTGATCAGCACCCGGTCTTATGATACGTTTATTTTATTTTCGGTTATCATCAGATGCTGCAAAGCATGAATACCTGAAGCGCAGTTCAAAAAGAAAGACATCTTTAAGCTAAAAAGGGTCGACCATGTCAAAGGTGATGATTCATTCTGCAAGTTACGAAAATGTCCGTCCCGCTGTCGATCGGGCATTTGAACTGTTCCTTCTGGATTTAAAGGGTAAAAAAATTTTGATCAAGCCCAACGTGCTCAGGGCCTCGAAGGCTGAAGAAGGCATCACCACCCATCCGGCCATACTGCGTGCCGTGGTCAAAAAGATCGAGACCATGCAACCTGCCGTAATTGTTGTGGGTGACAATCCCGGGATGATGAGCTATGGGGCAAACGAGGAAAGCTTTTTAAAAACAGGCTTGATGGAAGCAGCTGCGGGTTACTATCAGAATATCGGAAACGATGCGCAGAATGTTGATTTCAATGCCGATTTTCTACCCGCGGTGAATCTTTCTCGCATGGTGCTGGAGGCCGATATCATCATCAGTCTGCCAAAATTCAAAACCCACGGTCTGACGACCTTGAGCGGTGCCATAAAAAACAGTTACGGGTTTTTGCCCGGTGCGCAGAAAGCCAAATTGCATAAAGCGGCGGGCAACCCCAAGCGTTTCCATGAAAGACAATGGGGTGGCCATCGATGCTGTGATGGCCAAGATGATGGGATGTGAACCGGGTCAGCTGCGATTCCTGCAGAAAGCCAAGGAGGCCGGTTTGGGAGACTACGAGCTCAACACGATTGAGGTCATTGGCCAAATGAAACAGCTGCCCGATTTCAAACTTCCACCCCTGGGCGGCGAAACGATCATTAACAACAAGCCGCTGCAAGACCGGCTTCACAGCTTAACGCTTTTGCTGCCCCAGGCGAATCCCGATTTATGCACCGGCTGCGGCACCTGCGTAGACCAATGTGCAGCTATGGCCCTTTCCATGAACGAAGAAAATCTTCCCCAGGTGGACGCCGACAGCTGTATTACCTGCTTCTGCTGCCAGGAAATCTGCCCGGAGAAAGCCATGACCTTGCAATAAATTGGTCTGGATTGAAATCTGCTCTTTTCTTCCGGCTTCTAATCATGCTTTTCTCAGTAAGCTCTCTTTTTGTCCGCCCAGGATGGATCTACCGGCTATCAGCCGCATAATCTGGTTGGTCCCGGTGTAAATCTGGGTCAGTTTGGCGTCGCGCATCATGCGCTCCACCGGGTAATCTTTCATATAACCATATCCACCCATCACCTGAACGGCATCACAGGTGACCTTCATGGCCGTATCCGACGCGACGAATTTGGCCATGGCAGCCTGGGTAGGAGCTTTGCGAAGCTCACCGCTGTCAAACAATACGGCAGACTCAAGCGTCATCAGCCGGGCGCCTTCAACGGCAGCGGCCATGTCGGCGATCATAAATTGAATGGGAGATAATGTCGATATGGTTTTTCCGAACTGAACCCGATTTTGTGCGTATTGAACGGCCTCTTCCAGCGCACCCTGGGCGATGCCGACAGCCTGGGCAGCACAGAACAGCCGGCTGCGCGAAAGAACATGCATCAGGTTGGCAAATCCATCCCCCTCTTTGCCGATGAGGTTTTCGGCCGGCACTTCAAGATCTTTGAAAAAGAGCTGTGAATTGATCGACCCTTTCATTCCCATTTTATTTTCGGTTCTACCATAGGAAAGGCCGGGAAAATTTTTCTCCACGACAAAGGCGCTGATACCCTTTGCCTTTTTGTCCGGATCGGTGTAGGCATACAGCACGAAGAAGTCGGCCACTGAGCCGTTGGTGATAAAACATTTCTGGCCGTTGATAATATACGTATCTCCTTTATGGACCGCCACTGTCTCCATGCTGAGCAGGTCCGATCCGGCACCCGGCTCCGTAGCGGCCAGCGCAGTGAGCTCCATTGAATCGTCTTTCAACCGTGGAAGATATTTCGCTTTTAAAGCCGGGCTTGCGCCGTAAACGATGGGCAACATGCCGTCAGCCTGGGCGATCAAAAGCAAGGCCGAAGAGGCGCAAGCCTTTGCCACTTCACTGAGAATATAGGAAAACATCAGATAAGATAGGCCGACGCCGCCATATTCTTCGGGCAGAAGCGGATTGAGCAAATCGTTTTGCGCAAAGGCTTTGTGAGCGTGATGCGGAAACTCACTATTATTGTCTAATTCAGCCGCAAGCGGCGCAATCTCTCCACGTACGATTTTTCGAACCTCATCGATAATCATTTTCTGTTCCGTGTCTAATTCAAAGTTCATTTTTTCCAACTCCCTCCTTCCAAATGGGTGTACAGTTTGTCCACCAGATGGGTTATCACATCAGTAATTTTCATCAGTGGGCCGCTTTGCTGGTTTTTACCGGATTTAACTTTTTGCTGAGTTCCCTTCCGATAATCATTTTCTGTATTTGATTGGCGCCTTCGAAAATCTGGGTCAACTTGGCGTCCCGGAACATGCGTTCGATCGGGAAATCTTTGATATAGCCATATCCCCCAAGCACTTGAACCATGTCCGTTGTAATTTTCATGGCCGTGTCGCTACAGAAATATTTGGCCATGGAGGCCAGTTTGGTATTGTTCGATCCGCTGTCAAAAGCCAGGGCAGCCTTTTCCATCAGGCCCCTGCTGGCTTCGACAAGCGTACTGGCCTCAGCCAATATAAATTGGATCGCCTGGTGTTCGATAAGCGGTTTTCCAAACGTGTATCGCTGACGAGCGTATTCAATGGTATAGTCCAACGCACCTTCAGCCAGACCCAGCGCCAGCGCGGCGACCGCTGGCCGGCTCATATCAAAATCACCCATGGCGATGGCGAATCCGTGCCCCTGTTTTCCCAAAAGATTTTCCTGCGGAACCGTTACATCCTCCAAAATTACCTCTGCAGTATTGCTTCCGCGAAAGCCGCATTTGTCTTCAATTCTGCCGATGCTGATGCCCGGCGAGTTGCGTTCCACGACAAAAAAGGAGAACTCCTTTTCCGCGGTTTTTGCCAGAACGGTGTATAGCCCGGCAACCGATCCGTTGGTTGCAAACGTTTTTCTGCCGTTTAAAATATAGTTTTTGCCAGACCGTCTGGCTGTTGTTGTGATGGCTTGCACATCTGACCCCGCGCCCGGTTCGGTTACCAGGTAGCCGATCAGATTCCGCTGTTCGGAGAGCATCGGGAAATACTTCTTTTTTTGCGCCTCATTTCCGGCAAAAATCAACGGGTAGCTCCCGACCGCCTGGATGATTAGCAAAAGGGCAGATGACGCGCAGGCTTTGGCAATTTCCTCAATGGCCAGGCAGAGAGTAAAAGACGGATTTTGAGGCCAGCCACCGTATTTTTCTGGCAACATGATCTGTAAAAGCCCGAGGTCCCAAAATAAAGATGCGACCTCCGGATTGAATCGGCCCGTCCGGTCGGTTTCTGCAGCAACCGGGGCAACTTTTTCTTTGACTGCCCGCCTCAGATTGTCCAGCATAATTTTTTGTTCTTCGGAAATTTGAGCCATTGCATCCTCCTGCAATTTTTACAAAAGGTGGACGAGCCTAAAATTAGTCCTTTGGTAATCCTACCAAAAACCAAAAAAGCGCAAGCGTTCATTTAGCATGATTCAACTTAATTATGTTAGGCGGAATTTGCAATAAAGAAAAGACCGCGGTCAGCCATCAGCAGCTTGACTTTCCCGAGACGCAGATTATAAATGCAATGAATCAAGAAACCGACCCGATTTTCATGCATGCTGCTCGACGTGCTTTATCGGGTGGATGAATTAAAAGGGAAAATATCGTTAGGTCTATACGGACAATGCGCCGGCCGTCAGCGACCTGCACCACAAAGGCCTTGAGTGTCTGAATCGCCTAGTTTACCACCAAAATGGTGAATCTGGCATTCGGCGCATTTTCTTTGATTATTTTTTTAACCCTTTCTTTAGCGGTTTCTTTTTCTTTTACTTGAATGACAATATCCATCCAGCCTAAACCGGTACCGGATTGAATAACTCTGCCAATCCGCCTTTCTGAAATCAGACGCTCGATTTTATCTCTGACTTCAAGTTGTTGTTTGGTGGCAAAGTCATCTCCAGGCCAGCGGAAGAGAATTCGGAAT
>JARRJQ010000073.1:8136-17210 GCA_037388985.1 Desulfobacterales bacterium
ATCGCTGTTTGAACAATTAACGATCAGCAACAGAATAACGGCCATTAATATAATGAAAAAAATCGATTTCATAGCCAATTCCAAGCGCAGATAAGCGCTTTTATAATAAAATACAGGTTCATTTCGTTTTGTACGAGAACGGTTTAGAGCATAGCTCACTAAAAGTATAATTATGATAAAGACACATATAAACCATGGATACCGGTTTTCACCGGTTTTACCTGCCTAATCAATCGTTGTAAATTGAACGCCAATGTTTATATTGATTGATCCGGCCGGACCGTTAATCCCAGAAGTGGTTTTAAAGCCACTTCTAGTGTGCCGTCCCAGGAATAATTTACAAAATTTAAGCCGGCCATGTCATTTCCTCAAAGGCGATCTGAATGCTAAGTTGCCTGTGACCCGATATTTGGAATTCAACCCCGAATATGAGTTGATTCCAGAATTTGGGTGCCAATCATCCCAAATATCGGGTCACCGCGCAATTTATGGGTAACTCATCAGCATATCGCGTTTTGAGCACTATTAGATAATAAATAGATGCGAAATCCCGCTTTGCGGGGTGAGAAAATAACATGCCCGTCTGGCAACTTTTTAGATCCGGGCGATATTGTAAATTATTTCTGGGACACGATACTAGACAAAAAGGAAAAAACGATTAAATGCCCAACCTTTTAACGAATACGCATTTGCGAAATATTGCGATCATTGCGCATGTCGACCACGGCAAGACCACCCTGGTGGATGCCATGTTCCGACAAAGCGGATTGTTCAGAGCCGATCAGCAGATCGATGAGCGGCTCATGGACACCATGGACCTTGAAAAAGAGCGTGGCATCACCATCGCAGCCAAGAACTGTTCGGTGCGGCGCGACGGCATTCGCATCAATATCATCGATACACCCGGACACGCCGATTTTGGTGGTGAAGTGGAGCGGGCGCTTTCTATGGCGGATGGGGCGATTTTGCTGGTGGACGCTTCAGAGGGCCCTTTGCCTCAGACCCGGTTTGTCGTACAGAAGGCCCTGCAAGCCGGCCTTAAAATTGTTGTGGTCATCAATAAAATCGACCGCAGTGACGCACGGCCGGCGGCGGTTCTCGACGAGATTTATGATTTGCTGATTGATTTGGACGCCACCGAAGCCCAGCTCGAGTTCCCGCTGCTGTATGCCATCGGTCGGGAAGGCATCGCCGTCAAAGATCCGCACGAGAAGGGTGAAAACCTCGACCTGCTTTTCGATGCAATCATCGATACGATCCCCGGACCGTCGTACGATGCCGACGCTCCTTTTCAGATGCTGGTATCGGATTTGGGCTACTCGGACTATCTGGGCCGGCTGGCCGTTGGGAAAATATTCAATGGAACCGCCCGTTCCAACGACAATCTGGTGTGCCTGGATAAGAATGCGCATGCCGTTCCCCTGAAAGTGTCCAAGCTTCAGGTATATGAGGGCATGCAATTGAAAGAAGTCGGCGAAGTTCAAACGGGGGATATTGTGGTACTGGCGGGCATTGAAGATGTCGAGATCGGCGACACCATCTGCAATCAGCAGGCTCCCCGGGCACTGCCGCGAATCCGGGTGGACGAACCCACGGTTTCCATGAAATTTACCATCAACAATTCCCCGTTTGCCGGCAAAGAGGGAAAATATGTTCAGTCCAGCCGCCTCAGGGAACGCGTGCTGAAAGAGGACCTGATCAATGTGGCCATCGAGGTTGAAAAAACCGATGAGCGGGACAGTGTTCTGGTCAAGGGTCGGGGTGAGTTTCAGCTGGCGATCCTGATCGAGACGATGCGCCGGGAGGGCTATGAATTTTGTGTCGGTAGACCTGAGGTGATCTACCGCTACGAAAAGGGTGAAAAGTTGGAGCCCATGGAACGTTTGCTGGTCGACTGTGAAGAACGCTTTCTCGGAGTGGTCACGGAAAAGCTTTCGTTGCGCAAAGGCAAGATGATCAACCTGATTAATAACGGCAAAGGCAGGGTGCGTATCGAATTTTTGATACCTGCCCGGACACTGATCGGATACCGAGACGAGTTTCTGACCGACACCCGGGGAACCGGTATCATGAACCACCTTTTTGACGGCTATAGTCAATTCCGCGGGGAGTGTCCCAGCCGGTTTACCGGCTCCATCGTGGCCGATCGCACCGGCATTGCCGTACCCTATGCCCTGTTCAACCTGGAACCCAGGGGCCGGCTTTTTATTGTTGCCGGCGATCCGGTATACGAAGGGATGATCATCGGCGAGCATAATCGCAGTCAGGACATCAACGTCAATGCCTGCAAGGAAAAAAAGCTCAGCAACATGCGCGCCGCCGGCAAAGACGAAAACGTCATCCTCACACCCATCAAACCGCTTACCTTGGAGCAGGCGATCAGTTTTATCCGACAGGACGAACTGGTGGAGGTCACCCCTCGTTCGGTGCGCATGCGCAAGGCCGCCCTGTCTGCCCACACTCGCTATACCCTGCGCGGCGAAAAAATGAAAAAGAAATAGCCCTTAATTCATTTTATTGGCAGTTAGCCATTAAAATCGCAAAGCCTCATATTCCTTAAAATGCCAATTTGACCCCAAAAATGGCATCGTTAAGCCTGAAAATCGACCTGATTTTTAACTCTTTTTCAAACGATCTAATACTTTCAGCGTCCAGTGCCCCTTTCCCCGAATTTCGCCTTGCAGATTTGTTCAAGTTTTGCGAGAGGCGTCCGATATAAACTCTTAGAAGAGGCTTAAGAAATAGGCTGTAAAGGAGATAGAATATCGTGAACAACATCTCAGCTTGTTGTTATCACCCACCGCACAGATTCGGTATGGTGCCTCGCGATTGGGCCTATCAATCGGCGCAAATTGAAAAGACGGCCATTGCCGGCGAGCAAAGCATCGACATCGTCATCCAGACTGCCGACGGTGATAAACTGACGCTGTCATCGGATATAAAGTTTGCATCATCGGCCATTACCTATGAAGAACTGGGCCGCACAAGCGCAAGCCTTAGCAAATCACAAGGCCAGATTATTTCAGCCGGTGCAGCCAGCCAGCTTGAACTGACAGTGGAAGGGACTTTAGATGACCAGGAGAAAAAGGAAATCAAAGAGGTTTTGATGAACCTTTTTAAAATGGTGAAAGATTTTATCGCCGGCGAGCCAAACACTGAGGAAACGAGTAAATTTGCACACCTAACAACCATCTCAGAGGTTAAAGCTGAGTTTGATATAAAAACGAGCGTTACGACAGCAGGGCAATCCTATGCGAATTATGCAGCCCAAGTACCGCAAGAAGAAAAACCGGTAATCCAGGAAGCAAAAATAGCCAATCTACCCGCAGGTGCGCAACGTGTTGAGAACCTGACCGATCATATGATCCGATTTGTAAAGGATTCAGGCATAGAGCCGTCAAAGATTTTGAAGCGGCTGAATAGACGACTGTCCAGAGGCTCTAATAAATTGATGGTTGCAAGACTGCCGTACTGGCATAAGATGCGTTTGAGACAGGAGATTCTTGAAGACTTTGCCGGGAAACTCAAAAAATTGTCTTCTGAGAATCAAGAGAAAATTAACAACATCGATCAGTCCGGCGTGGAGAAGGCTGCCAAGCTAAATGAGCCTGCCACTATGCAGACAACCTATTCGGTTTCGGAAAAGGCCTTGAGCATGGCCGGCCAGGATTTGCATTTTGAAATTGAATATTCGGTCGCCGATGAAAGTTGAGCGTCTTCGCTGTAAAACGGAGACCTCAAAATTTGCTGTTGCTTGCCAGAAAACCAGATTTTATGTCTGACTGCACGCACTGGATTAGACACCTGTTACCCCAAAATCGACTTTTCACCAACATCCCTTATATTTGCAAAGACTATCTTGGATGCAATAGAGAAAAATAAGAGAAACGCAAAAAATCAATCCCTATTTTTCCCCTGATTTGTTTCAGACGCGATCCTAAAAACTGCAAGATATCCCAGGCGAAAGTGTTTTTGTAATCTTTTCAATAAATTTGGACTTGAACGATATTTGGTTTTCTGGCAAAATAAATTTTGCCATTAAATCTATTTCTGCAGAAGGAGGCCGATCATGTTTAAGAAAATCACATTGATATACTTGGGTTTGTCCTTTTTGCTGCTATTCTCATGCGTATCAAAAAGTAAGTATTTGGAACTCGAAAACAAATCGAATGAAACGCAAACGCAGCTGGAACAAGATAAAAGCAATCTTCAAGCCCAGGTATCCAAATTGCAAAGCGAAAACAATCGTCTTTTAGATACGATCGAGGGATTGAAGACGGAGTTGAAACAGGAAAAACTTTCCGTCCAGCAAAAAGAGGGGGAAATTTCAGAATTGGAAAGAACCCGCCGGGAGATAGAATCCAGCCTGAAAGATCAAATTGCTCAGAAGGACATAAAATTGGAAGAGGTCGAAGGCAAATTAAAAGTCACTTTTGTTGATAAAATTCTTTTCGATTCCGGCAGCGTGGTGATCAAACCAAAAGGTCAGGAGGTTTTATTAAAATTAGCTGATTCCTTCAGAGATAATAAAAATCAAAATATCGCTGTGGAAGGCCATACGGATGAAGTTCAAATCGGACCCGCTTTGCTCGACAGATTTCCAACAAACTGGGAGCTGTCGACGGCAAGGGCAACTGCAGTCGCTCGCTTTCTACAGGAAAAAGGAAATATTGATCCGCAAAGACTGACCGCCAGCGGATTTAGTTTTTACCGGCCGGTCGCAACAAATGATACCCCGGAAGGACGAAAACAGAATCGAAGGATAGAAATTATATTGGTTCCCGTACGATAAATGCATTTTTCAGTAGAACTTTCGTTAGAATTGGTCAGCTTATAATTCCGATTGTCAAATAAATACCACAGCCAAACGCCTGTTCCTTTTAACCGATTTAGGCTTTGGATTAACCTGCATTTTTTTGTCGAAAGCAAAGAGCCGACCCCTCTCTTAAATTAAGCGCTAAGACGATATGATTGGCCATAAAAGGATCATCTGATGTTAACCAAAGATTCCAAAATTGCCGTGGTGGGGGCCGGGGCCATCGGGGGAGTTACGGCCGCATTTATTCACCAGCTCGGCTGGGATATCGAAATTATATGTAAGCATCAGGAAATAGTCGATAAAATTGCAGCACAGGGCCTTTCTATCCGCGGAATTAAAGGAGAACAAAGGGTTCGGCTAAAAGCCGTTAAAAATATTTCGGATCTTTCCGAGCCTAAAGATTTGATTCTTTTGGCAACCAAAGCCAATGATTGCATATCGGCGGCCCGCCAGTTAGATGCATTTCTTAAGCCGGATTCAACAGTGGTATCACTGCAAAATGGCATCTGCGAAGAAGCCCTGGCAGGAACTCTCGGAAGGAACCGCGTGGTTGGTTGTGTCGTCGGCTGGAGTGCCACTTATCTAGCGCCTGCAGAATTAGAAGTAACCTCAAAAGGGGAATTTATCATCGGCAACATCGATCATCAACCCGATGAAAGATTGCCGGCTATACAGCAACTGTTGAATGCAGTATATCCTACGCGTATTTCCAATAACATCATGGGCGAATTATTTTCAAAGCTTATTATTAATTCCTGTATTAACTCCTTGGGGGTCATTGCCGGAGTTACACTCGGTGAATTACTGGCCAATAAAAAGGTGAGAAACATCTTTCTTGTCCTTATGCGCGAAGCAATGGCCGTTGCCGATGCAATGAAAATAAAGGTTGAACCGGCAGCCGGCGGGAAACTCGATTACTACAAATATCTTTCGACATCAGGCGCGATTGCTGATTTCAAAAGACACCTGGTCATCCGCATAATTGGTTTTAAATACCGCAGGATAAAGTCATCCAGCCTGCAATCCATTGAAAGGGGGCGTAAAACAGAAATCAATTTTCTCAATGGCTATATCTGCGACCGGGGAAAAGAATACGGCGTATCGACACCGATAAACGAGGCCATACGGAATATGGTTCTTGAAATTGAAGATAAAAAACGAGAGATGTCGCTAAATAACGTTAAAGACCCTGTTTTTGCAAGGATCTAAAATCCATCCTGCCTGCCAATCTTTGGGGTGGATTCAACCGGGGGCTTGGCAGGGGTTCTTGTTGTGAAATGGCAACCGATCATAGACGAACCCCTTTTTCCTTCTTTAATCATCCAAAACAGCGCCTCGGCCATGGAGCCCCATTTGATGGCTACCGATATCCAGTCCAACCATTCGGCAGCCGGCACGGTGATCAAGTTATTGCCGAGCAAAAATCCGGTAAGGAATTTGCTGCCGATGTAGCCGGCTAAAACCCACCAGCCGACCACGTCACGCTTCTGGAGAAGCTGGGCGGCTCCCGGGCACAGCCAGCCGAGCCCGACGAGGGCAGCGCCGTATTTTGTCGAAAACCGCGACCAGCGGACATCTGTTTCAGGGAGGCGCTGCCGTAACGCGTTAATCGCGCCGGCAATGGCAAAATACCCGACGGCCACCTGAAGGAGTCTGCCAAAACTGTGTTCCGCTCTGGCTACTAATTCGTGAACCATGCTGATTACGGCATAGGGGTTATTTGGCGTCAACCGTCCGCTGCCTGCCAGCCGGGAAATGCCGTGGAACAGTTGCATGTATGCCGGTAAAATAGCCAGAATCGCCAGCAAATAGGCGGCAAATAGAAAATATCCGAAGCGTCTTGAGCCCGCATAGACATGCCCGGAACCCGGGCAGAACCAGGCAGTTGCCACTGTCCACGCAACGCTGGCCTGAGGCATTTCTCCATGCCGCCGTTGATGCTCTGTTGCCGCATCGACGGCGCCGATCATCGTCCACAACCAGATAAAGTACAGAGCGAAAAAAGAAATTCCGGCAGATAAAAAAGGGAGATCCGGCAACCCAAAAGGCGCCACGCCATTAAAACTGTCGAAAATCCGGCCGATAACCCCGCTGAGTATAATAAACAGGGTGCGGACAAACCAGACGCTAGCTAAAATAAACAAAGCGGCCGTTAGCAAACCCTGTAAGCGGCGGCCGGCATAGAACTCCCCCAAACCGGGAGCGGAGGCACTGTAGACAAAGGCGCGGTGGGCGCTGACGGATTTTACTTCGGGTGAAGACCCAGCACCGATATTTTTGTCACCTGAATGGATCATCGATACTACGTTTGGCCCTGTTGTTCCGGGTGCAGGACCTTGAGTTTGGCGGCGATCAACTGGTCGTGTGACAGGCGCAGCAAGTTTTGCAGCTTGTTCATCAGGTAATGTTCGTATCGGTCCATTTTCCCGTCAATATAGACGATGCGCCAAAGGGTTTCGATAATTTCAATTTTCTCTTCGTTTGAATAGTTCTCATTGATGAGTTTTGCAAATTGCCACAGATCCACGCTTTCATCCAGCTGCTTTTCAGCCTCTGCGATCAGGGCATCAGCGTGGTCCTTGGATAAGCCGTATTTTTCTTTCAGAATGGATAGAATTATTTTCATCTCCGCATCCGTAAATTTTTCATCGATGAGCGCAATTTCCACGAACAGAGCACAGGTGGCCACTCGTATGTCGTGGGCCGTATCTTGGTTTGTATCTTTAGAAAAATCGGCTGTTGCTTTATTAAAGAATCGTTTAGCGATATCAAACACCTGCAATTTCCTTTGTGTTGTCTTCAAAGATATGGGGGGCCCTACGTTATGGTTTAACGCTCAATTGAAGCTGCCCCCAGGATTGGGATTAACGGTGAAATTGTATCACTGATCGTTTATCATGGCAAATTTTCCAGAGCCAATAATTGGCGGTTTACCGGTAAATATATGACGGACTGATTTTGACCCATTAAAACGTGTCTCATTTTTTCTGGCTCTGTGCTATAATAATTTCAGCATTTCGGTTAATAATATATTTTAAAAGGAAAATAATTATGCGAGGAGTTTTGATCATCGGTTTAGCCATTGTATTGCTGATTATCGCAATACTGGTCATGAAAAATATGGGAGGTAACAATCAAAGCGGCGTCACAGCAACACAGGCTGAAAAGTACACGGAACAAGCGAAAAGTGCTGCTGATACGGCTAACAAAAGAATTAATGACATCAGAAAGCAGGTGTCCGGGTCTGAGTAACTTTTCGCTGAAGCCTTAAAAACGGGGACGTAATAACACGTCCGTTCACCAAATTATACGGTTCCACCGAATTATAGAAAAGAATTACATATTTTCAGGAACGTCTTTAATTCACCCGACTGTGATATCACGATCAGCGTGCTGCAAGGACATCCCGCACGGTTGTCCATTGCATACCTGGATAACGGTCGTTGTCGAGTGGCTCTAGTTTCACACGACCGCTGAACATGTTGTGCATATACTGCATGCCCTGCCAGGGAGGATAAAGTGCGCTGCTCATGAAAAAAACGGCTCGGGTGATCTTGATCAGTGTTGCAAGCCTGCCCAGACCGCCTGCGCGTAACAGGCGGAACTTTTCGCCGGTCACTTCACTGGCGACAGCCGCCAACCCGCGGGCGCTGATTGGGTCCCCGGCGATGCGTAAGAATCTTGGAGTAGAAGAGTCTAGAGCCGCAGCTGCGGTGAATTCAGCGGCATCGTCCATGGTCGTAAAGTCCAGTCGCTGATCCGCGTCCCCCCAGTAAACCACTCGCTTCAATTTGAAGAGGATGACCGGCGCCTGGCCGGTTAGCAAATGTGTGAACATGCCGTTGAGAATCGAGGTGGCCGCAATCGGTGCCTTGTTAAGACGCTCGTGGAATTCTCTACGCAGATCGAGATTGCGATTCGTTCCGGGAGGTAACTTCGTGAAATCGATGGAGTAGTCGGAGGGGATGAAACGCGGCACCCCGGCCCTGACCGCTGCATCGAGCAGCAACGTCTGCGTTTCAACGATTACGTCCCGCAGCCCGGACAGTGCAGAGATGATGCATGACCCACCCATGCACGCCGCGGTCAGATCAAGAGCGCTGTTGAAGTTCACCTCGGCGATCGCCGCACCCCGCTTGCGCAACTTCTCGACCTTGTCAGGATCGCTGTTGTGACGGACAATCGCCTTCAAATTGCCGCCCCGTTCGAGGATCGCTCTGGCAATGCGCCCGCCGAGATTACCGGTAGCTCCTGC
>JARRJQ010000074.1:0-9059 GCA_037388985.1 Desulfobacterales bacterium
ATCACCATGTTGTATTTCCGCTTTGCATTGGGGGCAGGTCAGCAATAGCTTCGCCCCGCACTCCCGGCAAAACTTTTTATTGTCTGGATTTTCTGTTTGGCATTCTGGACATTTCATTTATATTCACCACAGAGACACGGAGCTCACAGAGAAACTATTAAGCTCTGCAAGTAAAAGTAATAATTTAAATTCACCACAGAGAGCACAGAGCTCACAGAGAATGCATTAACCGCTTAATTAATAAAAGATGCAATTTAATTTTTCCACTCAACTTCGTGTATCCGGATATCTTCATCAAAACCCTTGGGTTTGAATTTGCCTTTTTCGTTATAGCTGAATTTGCTGCCGGCTGCCAGTTGTTTGGAAATGTCGGAAATCAAAATTTGTCCCCCTTCGCATTTGGAAACGATCCTTGAGGCGATCACCACCGCCTGGCCGAACGGCCGCAGGCCCTCACGCTTAACGATCTCGCCGGTATTGACGCCGATGCGGATGGAAATTCGAGGAAGGTTTTGCATGATTTCTTTCTGGATCGCACAGGCGCACTTAATGGCAGCGGTTGCCGAATCAAAAGACAGCATGAAGCCATCTCCCAGGTTTTGCAGCTCCGTTCCGCTGTATTTTTTTATTTGATTTCGGATGATGTTGTCGTGCTGCAGAAAAAGATCCCGGGCATCGGCATCGCCGAGCAGGTTGACCAGATCCGTTGATGAAACCATATCGGTAAAGACAATGGTTGCCTGTTCAGCTGGTTCAGATTCTTCACCCGACAAATCTCGGACATCACTCCTTGTTTTACCTGTCGTCACGATCCCGAAGAAATCCAAAACTTCATTAATGACGTCATCTGACTGACCATACCATGGCGGGTGATAGCTTCCACTTAATATCTTAAAATGTGCTTCAGTGATTTCAGCGGCAAGATGCCTGCCATGCTGAATTGGAATTGCTTTTTCATTGTCGCGATGCAAAATCAGCGTGGGGATTTTAATGCTGGAAAGAAATTTGGTTACATCGATTGAATAGACAAGTTCCAGTATTCTGGCGGCCATATCAGGACTGGATGATAATCGCTGATATTTGGCGAGGCTTTGAAGTTCGTCCGCATTCGCTCCCGGAATAAAGATTTCGGCAAGCGCTTTGGAAGCCAGACCCCAGGAAGCCTCCACTAATGATATTATGGCAGCCTGGACCTTTTTTTGGGATAGATTTTCTCCATTTGCGAAAGCTCCATAGAGGATCAAATGAGTTACTCTTTTCAGATGGCGGGCGGCATACGCTATTGAAAGGGGGCCTGCCATGGAGGTTCCAAAAAGGCTGAATTCTTCAAAACCGATATGGTCCACCACTGTTTCAAGGTCCAGCAATTCGGATTCCAGCGTAAACTCCTTTCGGTCCTTATCCGATTGACCGCAGCCATGTTTATCGTAAAAAATGACCGTCAAATGTTGAGCGAGGCGGTCTAAAAATTTTCTCATAAACGGATCTTCGATGGCAAAGGAAAGGCTTGTCACCCAGGGAGGAGGCATTACCAGAGGAGGGCCGGATCCAAATATTGAATAGGCAAGGGTGACGCCGTCTTTTCTTCTGGCGAATTGAACCGAGGGCTTCATTTAGCAACCTCTTAGCTCAACGGTTTATATAATTTTAAGAGGTATCGCGCCGGCAGGCGCCAAATATTTTTCAGTTTATCGCTGAGTGATTTACAATCAGGGGTAATGTTCAGGGTGAGACAAGAGTCTATCCCCAAAATATTCGCGGCAAGATGCCGCTCCCACGGATTGTTTGGGGAAGAGATTGAAAAAACTTATACTGGATAACTGGCAGCAGTGGGAGTGGCTTCCAGCCATGAATTTTATGCTCTGCTTCGCATCAGTATGAATTCAGTAGAAAAGCCATATAGGATGCCGGCTTTTGTTATAATTAAAATTTTGCTTGGAGCCTGTCAAGAATTTTGATTTGAGGGGGGGTGGCAAATAAAATGCGATATAAAACGCCTTTTATCGGGCCAACGGGTAACCGGCACAACGGGCAAACCACTTCTAATTATCATTTCTGCATTATCTGTTGAATCTTTGCCGAAAGTTCCTCCATGGTGAAAGGTTTTTGGATAAAGCCGTCGCAGCCGCGTTCCAGAAGTTCAATGGCTTGCCCGTCAACACTATATCCGCTTGCCAGCAATACCTTAATATCGGGCTTGATGGCTTTGATCTTTTCATAGACTTCCCCGCCGCCCATATCCGGCATGATGATATCCAGGATGACCATTTTAATTTTACTCCCATTGGCCTCAAAGATATCAACTGCCTCCCTGCCGTTTTTGGCCTTCAACGTTGTGTAACCCAATTTTTCAACCATGCTGACGCTCACATCCAGCACCAGCTGCTCATCGTCAACGATCAGCATTGTTCCGCTGCCCTTAATCAGTCTGGAAGCCGCTTCACCGGTACCTTTGACGGCCTTTTGAGAAGCGGGTAGCAAAATGGTGAAAGTCGTTCCCCGGTCTTTTTCAGATTCGACATCAATATATCCATCATGGCTTTTAATGATGCCATACACCGAGGCCAAACCCAAACCTGTGCCGCGGCCGATCTCTTTTGTGGTGAAAAAGGGATCAAATATTCGCTCCAGCATTTGGCTATCGATGCCGATGCCGGTATCGGTGACGGTTAACTGAACATAATTTCCGGGCATAGGACTGTAATGAGCGCTTTTGATGTTCAAATGAGTCTGATTGCTTGTCTTCAGAAAAAGCTTACCGCCCATGGGCATTGCGTCGGCTGCATTTACATAGAGGTTTAACAGCACCTGTTCGATTTGCCCCTGATCAGCTTCGATGGGAAAAAGATCCTTATCGAGTTCCCGATGGATCGTTATTTGCTTGCGGGTTCGTCCAAAGGTATTCGCGCTTGCATCGACGACCTGATTCAAATCAATGGGCTTCACATTAAATTTTCCTCTGCGGGCATATCCCAGCATCTGCCGGGTAAGCTGCGCACCGCTTTTGACCTGCTTTTCGATATTTTTCAGTGCTTCGAAATACGGATGGGTCTCGTCAATGTCAAAGAGCATCAGGGATGTATTTCCCTGGATATTCATCAGCAGATTATTGAAGTCATGTGCGATTCCGCCGGCCAGGGTGCCGAGTGCTTCGAAGCGCTGGGCCTGTTGAAATTGGACCTCCAGTTTTCGGTGCTCTTCCTCGGCTTTTTTGCGTGCGGTTATATCGACGATAAAGCCTCTTAAACCCACCGGCCGGCCCCCCTTAAGAATCGGGACGGAATGGATCATCACCGGGAAGGTGCTTCCGTCTTTGCGCAAGGCTTTATATTCATTAATGTCGGGTTTTTCTCCGATCAATATTTTGGCGGCATTTTCCCGGGCGTGTTCGCGCTCTTCGGGTACGATCATATTAAAACTGTTTAAACCTTTTTGAAAATCCTGCTGATGATAACCGAAGCAGTTAAAGGCATTTCGATTGACAAATGTGAGGTTGCCTTCCAAATCGGATTCAAAAACAGTCTCGGGCATCAATTCCGCCAGTTCTCTGAATCTTTCTTCACTTTCTCTGAGGGCCTGTTCTGCTTTTTTGGATTCGGTAATATCGATGCCAATTGACTGATATTGCAGCACCTTGCCGTTGTCGTCGAAAAGCGCATGACCCGTCCATCGTTGCCAGCGAATTTCGCCGCCGGGTGGCAACACCTCGTGTTCATAGCTGACTACCGGGTTTTTCGGGGTTAAAGACTCAAAATGTTTTCTGACCTGGCCCTGTTCCTTTTGCGGAATAAACTGGAAAAAGTTTTTACCGATCAGTTCTTCGCGCTTCTTTTGAAAATATTGGCAATAGGCATGGTTGACGAAAGACAGAGTTCCATCCGGTAAAAAGCGACAGATTAGAGCCGGCATGTTTTCAACCAGCGCACGATAGTTCTCTTCGCTGGATTTTAAGGCTTCCTCAGCCTTCCGGCGCTGTTTCATTTCGTCGGTCAGCCGGTCAAAGGCTTCGCGGTACCGGTTTTCAGATTCTTTGAGGGTGCGGTGGTTCTCGATCAATTGGAGCTGGTATTTCTTCTTTAGCTGCTCAAAAAAGAAGGAGGTAATGATGACCATCATAAAAGCAATATAAAAGCGCAGTTTAAACTCGCGAACCAGGAATTGCGCTTTGCCGGGGAAGTAAAGATCTAATATCAATAGGCCAAAAAATAAAACCGATGCCAGGATCAATGCCCTGGCTGATTCGAGGGTAAAAAATATCAGCACGATAAAAAGAAATGCCCACGGCGTACGGCTGATATTGCCTTCCACGCCAATGGTGTAAGCCAGGAATAATCCGAAAAGAATAAAAATGGTGTTAAGAAGATAGGGATAGATCTGATTTCTTTTTGCCTGGTAGCGGGACGTGTTTAGGACCAAAAACATGCAGAGAACGACAAAAAGCATCATGCCTAAAAGAAGTCCGACGAAGTATTGGCTGCTGACGAATTCCCAGATCATGAAGTAACCCAAAACCGGAAGGCCGACCAGCATGAGTACATTCAATAGGTATTTCCGGTAGTTCAACTCAATTGAATCGGAAAGACCGACTTCAGGTTGTTTGTTTGGAGCAGGCATTTTTGGAATCCTTTTGTGACCCGATCGGATTGCGGCGCTTTTTATATGGTTTTTCAGGGGATATAACTCATTATACCCCTAAATCGATCAGATGCCAAAATTAAACTGAGTGCGCTTCACTCATTATACGAAATGCTTTTTTTAAAACCCATATCAAAAATGTGGATAAGGGTTCATGGCTCCCGCAATAGTCGGGATTTCACGCCTTGATTTAAAATATTAGGGAATTCAAAAGGCGCGGCTCGGCGAAAAAGCGGAGCATACACTTAAGTATGTGAGTCCCGCCTATGGCGGGAAGCCGATCCGGAACACAGCCATGAGCTCTTAGACGCTTTTTTGATATGGGTTTTAGTTGATGGAGAGGGCTTGCCTGACAGTAGTCGCCAAATCATGCATTATCAGCGGCTTCATCAGCAAGGATTGGATGCCCATTTCAGTGGCGTGCTTTCGGGTAATTTTTTCACTGTAACCGGTGCAGAGAATGACCGGAATGCTGGAGCGGATTTCCATTATCTTTTCGGCGAGTTTTTCACCGGTCATGTTTGGCATCACGATGTCGGTAATGACCAGATCGAATCGATCCGGATTGGTCCTGAAAAGCTCCAGAGCCTCAATACTGCTTGTTCGCGTAGCGACAGTGTACCCCAGGCGCTGCAGCATCTGTTTTCCAATTTCAACCAGCGGTTGCTCGTCATCTACAAACAAAATACGTTCATGCCCCATCGGCAACGGTGCTGAAATTTCCTCATCGGTTTCTAGTTTTCGCTTTATTGCCGGCAGATATACATGAAATGCCGATCCTTTGCCCACCTCGCTCTCAACGATCACAGCTCCGTTGTGGGATTTGACGATTCCCTGAACCACCGCTAATCCCAGGCCGGTACCTTCTTCCTTTTTCTTTGTTGTAAAATACGGATCAAAAATTTTCTCATAGTCCTCGGGTGCAATGCCGTGTCCGGTATCGCTGACGCTCAATTTCAGATAAGGCCCGGGTTTGAGGTCTGGGATCATTTCAGGCGTTGAGTGATTCAATTCCGCGTTGCTCAAGCTGATTTGCATGACACCGTCTTTGCCATCCATGGCATGCGCCGCGTTGGTGCACAGGTTCATCAACACCTGGTGGATCTGGGTAGGGTCGGCTTCAATTATTCCCGGATTTTTTTCAATTTGTTGTTGTATTAAAATAGTCGTCGGAAGAGACGCCCGCAGCATTTTTATGGCTTCTTTGACAATATGGGCGGCTTGAATGGGCTTTCGTTCCTGCTTGCTCTGACGGCTGAAAGCCAGAATTTGTTTGACCATGTCACGGGCATGTTTGCTGGCATTGAAAATTTCTTTTAAATTTTGCCTGACTTCTGCATTCACATTTCCGTTCATTAAAATAAGTTCGGTATAACCGATAATGACCGAAAGAATATTATTAAAATCGTGAGCAATGCCGCCGGCCAGGGTTCCGATGGCCTCCATTTTCTGGGCCTGCTGGAGTTGATCTTCTAGTCTTGATTTTTCCTCCTGGGCCCGCTTGCGATCCGTGATGTCATGAGAGACACCCATTGTCCGTGTTGGGCGTCCGTTTTTGTCATAGAAATATCTGGCGTCAACCAGCATCCAGAACTCACTTCCGTCTTTCTTCCTGGCTTTATACTCGACGCTGCCGTAAATTTTTTCACCGTTCATGAGCCTGGTCATTCTGTCTGTCATCTGCGCTTGACTTTCCCGGGTCAGAAAATCCAGCGTATTCATATTGAGCAGCTCATCTTTGCTGTATCCGGTATATTCGCTCATCACGTCATTTACGCTGACCAGTTTGCCTTTGGTGAAATCAACTTCATAAATACCGGCCGGGGCATGGTTAACCAGTTGTCGGTATTTCTCTTCGCTCTCACGCAGATCTTTTTCTGCCTGTATGCGCTCGGTGATATCGCGTGCAATGCCTCGAAAACCGATTCGGTTGCCCGCTTCATCGGTAATTAAAGAAACCGAAGCATCCACATAGCCTTTGGAACCGTCTGCTTTAATGATCTCCCAATCGAATCTACTGGCGGGTTTTCCTGTTTTGTATACGCGATTAAATGTTTCAAACACCTTTTTCGAATTTTTTTCATCCATATAATCCCGGCTATTCATCCCTGCCATTTTGGACGGAGAATATCCGAGTATTCTGCAAACAGAGTCATTGAAAAAGGTGAAATTTCCTTTGAGATCGACTTCGAAATACCCGTCTTCGATATTATCCAGAATCGTTCGGTATTTTTCTTCGTTCTGCCGAAGCGATTCTTGAGAACGGTATAATTTGACCATTGTTCCAGCGAAGAAATAAGCAAGCGGAGGCGCAATGATTGCTGGAATGATGATACTGGAAAGCACACCGCTCAACTGAATATGATCTGTAACTAGCGATATAAAAAGATATAAGGAAGTCGAAGAAAGAAGTGCGATACCGGTAACGGCCAGTGTTGTTCCAACTGCTCCTATTTTCAGTATCAGTTTGTGGATCATTAAATTGGCTCAATTCTGGCTTTATACATGTTTAAAAAACATATCGCTTATAACAGGTATTTCAAATTGTCAGCTAACAAACATGCAAAAATGGTGCTACTAATGATTAAGATGAAGGACAATTGAGATTTTGTTTAATATTCTGATAAAATTGAAATAAATTCTTTATCCATTATCGGTCAGTTGGCGGGATACTTGAGGAAATAGATCAAAAGTTGACGCACCCGGCAAAAACGTGTCTGATGCTCTGTCGATCATACCTTTGGAGATAAAAAAAGCGACGCTTTTTTAAACTCAGTCCTCAGTCCTCGCAAGTCAGTCCTATCTTTTTTTCCTGGCCCCCAACAAACCGGGCGGGTTGTCATCTTGTTGATTTTTGGGAGCTCCCGGTTGGTGAGACAGGGTGAGTTCTTTGCCTCTGTTGAGATGGACAATAACTTCAAATGGATAGTCCAGCATCTTCTGCACCACAACGACCATGAGGGTACTGATCTCACCCTGAAAGCGGGTCGCCACAGATGAGGAAGTGTTCATAGATTCTCCGGAAGCCAATGAACGCCCGGTTTTGTCGAATGCAAAAAGACGCGCAGATGTTCCACCGTGATAGGTTATTTTGGCGACATCCTTTTCCAGCCGGTCCAGTTTAACCCACACTCCTTCAGATTCTCTGAGGGTTCCGGGCGAATTGCCGGAAACAAATTCCATCTTTTTGAAACTGGCAGGCAAACGGATATGAAAGCGAATTTTGGCCGTTTCCAGCATTTCGGCCGAAGTATCTTTTTTCAGATTCAGGTCAATGGTGCCCGGCGCGGCACTTGCCGGGTTGATTTTCGGTTGGAGCCGGTTTTCTTCCGTTCGCATGACATTTTTGCCGTTGGTGGTTAGAACTTCCAGCACCTCATAAGTTAGTTCTGCCAGGGACGCATTGGGAACATCAATTGTGTTGAACTCCAGCGTCATCCGGGGTTGGTCACCAGCACCCCAATAGTTTTTCGGAAGCAGACTTTGCTCAACGGCATCGGGTATCTTCAGTTTCAGGTTGTTGACATCGACTTTAGCGGATAAGCGAGGCGGTTCTTCATATTGGACGGTGATTGGGCCTTCGCTGGGCGTTAAATCCATGCCCGGAGCAAGCATCTGGCCAAGGGTGGCTTCGGACAGCGCAGTCAGAAAGGCTTTGTCATGCTGTTTTTCCCAACTGAACGCAAGCGTTAATCGGTTGTTATTATACAATATATTATGCTTGTAAAGCGGGTTGTTTAAAAGCTCGATCAGCTTTAAAACGATGCCGTCGACATTGAGGACATCGCGCTTACCCGATCTTAGCTGTAGATAAATCTTCCGGCCATCGACTCCTTTGCGAAACTGCTGGGCATAACTCAGTTGGCGGCCGCCTTTTTCATCCAATCGGAAACCGAGCGCCAGAGATTCGACGCCTTTTAACGGTTCGGATAATTGGGCCAGCACAGCGCCGCCCATAGCGGCTACCATGGAGGTCTGCGGGTTTTGTTGCCACGCCGGGTTGCTTTGGATCTTTTGTTGCCACATCGGACCAATATCTTCAGGAATTCTGAGCGAGAGCAGAACCAGGTCCCGGGGCTTGGTAATCGAAGCCATCATCCGGCCGACCTGAGACCTGCGAATCGGGTCTTCACCTTTCTTGAATATCTGGAATAAATCCTGCGGAGCGAAAACTGCTGTATTATCGATAAACTGCAGCCGGTACAGATCGATCGGGAAATTGTTCTGTTTATCCGCAGGGATGGCTTCTTTTTTAATCGCATAGGATCCATCCGATAAACGCTCAAAGAACTGCACATAATTTTCCTGAGATTTCAATTGCTTTTCCAGGCTTTTGCCTTTTTCGCTTTCAGCTAAAATGGCCGGCAATAAAGTGTACTCCGGGTGGGGATACAGGTATAGCTGAACCCTGCCCAAGGCAAATG
>JARRJQ010000075.1:0-22858 GCA_037388985.1 Desulfobacterales bacterium
TGAAGCAGGGCGGCGCAACCGTGGTTTGCCGGCCCGCCTTTGAAATTTTGCAGGCGGATTTCGAGCATCGTCAGCATCCTTTCAAGGCCCATTTATTTCTCTGCCGTTACACCGGGACGGTCGACAACCGGGATTATGCATTCAGAAAGTGCTACGCCCGGGGCTGCCCGCTTAACCTCTGCCCGCAGGTTTTCCAGGCGGTTATGATCGCCAATCGCTATCTCCAAAGGGATTTACGGTTATTGCAAGAAAATGGAATCGAGGTGGAAAGCAGGCTGTTCAGCCTGGATGGTATGGTGGTTAAGTTCGAAGAGCTGCACGCGGAAAAAGATCCGATTCTGACCATCTATGATTATATCCACATCGCGGAGGAGGGAAACGCTGTCGAAGTGGAGGTTGCACTCGAGTATATCCCGGCTGTCGAGCATTTTGCGACCCATAAAAATGCGCAGACTTTTCTGACAGCCAAGTTTGCCATTAAGACCCTGGGAAGCCGCCATAATTTTGAGCGTTTTTTTGCATGTTTCCCGACTCACAAACAAAACGGAGAAATGCAGCAGGCCGTCGAAGTGGCCAACGCGCGCCTGGCTCATTTGTACGGGCAATTTGACCAGGCGTCAATTAAATATGAAAAGCGCTTTTTCGATTGAACCCCGCCATGAATAATCGTTCGCAAAACACGCGCAGACGTATGCAACAGGGTATGTAACCAAGGAGCACCAAAAAAGATATTTAAAAAATAAGTTATCCGGAGTTTAATTTATGAATGCGATAGTAGAAGATTTGGAGCAGCGCATCCAGAAACTTGAAAACCAGCTGGCGGATTTGAAGCTGAATGTGCCCGAAGACCAGCTGTCAATGGTGGTATTCAGCGGAGATCTGGATCGGATGCTGGCGGCCTTCATCCTTGCCACCGGCGCTGCGGCCATGTATGAACGCGTGGTGATGTTCTTTACATTCTGGGGCACCGCTGCGATGCGGGATTTCAATAAAAATGTTAAAAAGGCCGATGTTATGGCGAAAATGTTCGCCAGAATGCTGCCCAAAGGATCATCACAGTTAAAGCTTTCACAGATGAACATGGCCGGCCTGGGTACCCATATGATGAAGGGGCTGATGAAAAAGAAAGGTGTGATGTCACTGGAAGATCTCATGAAGACGGCGGCTGATTTCGGAGTTGAAATCGTCATCTGCGAGATGTCCATGGATCTGATGGGACTCAAAATCGAGGAACTGATCGATTACCCCAACATCAAGCTGGCCGGTGCAGCCACGTTTCTGCAGGAGGCCGGCAGTAGCAAAGTTTCGTTGTTCATCTAAAGTACGGCTGAACCGCAAAAGCGAGAGCCAACCCCGCAGCTTGCTGCGGGGTTAGTGAGCGAATGATAGATTGATTAAAATTCGTTACGGAGAATCCCGCCAGAGGCGGGACTGCAGTCACGCCATAGCGTGACAGGGTAATCTTCAATTGCAAATCTCTGCCTTTCAACGGTAATTGTGTCCCGGTTTGTTAAAATTGCCACATGATCGGATTTTCATCCAGAAAATCGGTCACCCCGCGTCCGATCTCACCTATCTCGGACAGCTCGTCATGCGACAGAGATATTGACCCGGCGCTGGCATTTTCGGTGGACTGATCGGCGTTGCGGGCTCCGGCAATCGCACAGGTTTGGGCGTGAGAAATGACCCATGCCAGAGCCAGCTGACCCAGCGTGATACCTTTTTGCTCTGCGATCGGACGCAGCCTTGCAAGTGCTTCCTGAGCGCGTGCATACATATCCGGCTGAAAAAGCCTGTTCTTTGCCCGGATATCCCCTTCCGCGAACTGTTGGTTCGGGGCGAATTTACCGCTCAGAAGCCCCTGAGCCATGGGCGAATAAGCCAGAATCGTGATATTATTTTCGACGCAAAAGGACATGGCATCCTTTTCGACATGACGCCAGAACAGAGAATAAGGAGGCTGCAGGCTATCGATTTGGCCGTATTCGGAAGCTTCCTGCAGCTGTACGCGTGAAAAATTGGATACGCCGATTGAACGAATTTTACCCTGTTCTTTCAGTTTATTGAGAGCACCCATGGTTTCTCCAATGGGCGTTTTCTTGGTACCGAACGAACCGGCAGGCCAGTGAATTTGATAAAGGTCGATGTAATCGGTTTGCAGATTCTTCAGCGAGCGATGGCAGGCAGCGAAGATCTGGTCATGTTTTAGATGGTTGGCAAAAACTTTGGTGGCATAAATGAGTTTGTCGCGGATGTCACGGGTGGCCGCTGCCAGAACCTGTTCTGAATGCCCGTTGCCGTATACTTCCGCCGAATCAAAAGTCGTAATGCCTGCATCGCAGGCAGCCCGAATGGCCCTGTTGATCTGCCGGTCATCGATTCCCACCCACACGTCTTTTCCGGCCTGCCACAATCCCATGATGATGCATGACAACTGTATGTCCGAACCCCCCAGTTTGCGCAACTGCATGTTGGCCTCCTGTCGTCAGCCGGGATTTTCCGGTTTCACAAAACGCCCAACAATGACACAGGCCAAGGTAACCACTGAAAGCTGAAAAAACAAGAACTGGCTAAGATAGTTTTTTTGAACGGTTGCTCTTTTTCTTGCAGATACTTATGATAAAGTAGTTGTTGAAATTCAGTATTCGATAAGCGATAAACGCTTAAGGGCGCCGGGGGATCAGGTTTAAATTTAAAAAACAGGAGGAATGCCATGGCGGCCGACGAAATGCTCGATTTTTACCAGATAGACACCTTGCTCGGTGATGAAGAAAAAAGGATCCGTGACGATGTCAGAGCATTTGTCGATAAAGAATGCATGCCCGTCATCGCCGAGCATTTCGACCAAGGCACTTTTCCCATGAAATTGATCCCCCGGCTCGCGGAGCTGGGGCTATTCGGCGTTCATGTGAACGGTTACGGATGCAGCGAAAAAAACCACATCGTCTACGGACTTATCTGCCGGGAATTGAGTCGTTGCGACAGCGGCTTGAGAGCGATGTTTTCGGTTCAGAACTCGCTGGTGATGTTTCCCATTTACAAATTCGGATCAGAGGAACAGCGCCAGAAATGGCTGCCGGAGATGGCCAGGGGTCGCGTTGTCGGTTGTTTCGGCCTATCCGAGCCGCAATTCGGATCAAATCCGGCAGGCATGCAAACGCAGGCACAATTGAAAAAAGGGCATTTCGTGCTCAATGGCCGGAAAATGTGGATTACCAACGGTACCATTGCCAGGCTGGCCATTATTTGGGCAAAATGGAATGATGAGATCAGAGGCTTTCTGATGGAGACCGATACACCGGGATTCAGGGCCACAGCGATTCAGCGCAAATTTGCCTATCGAACATCGCCCACCGCGCTCATCGAGCTGAAGGATTGCAGGGTTGAGGAAGCCAACATTTTGCCGGATGCCAGAGGGCTTCGATCCGTCTTTCAATGTCTTAATTTTGCCAGGTTTGGGGTGGCCTGTGGAGCGGTGGGTTCTGCCATGGCCTGCTATCAGGCCGCCAAAGCGTTTGCCCTTGGCCGGCAGGTATTTGAGCGGCCGATCGCCAGCTACCAGCTGGTCCAGGAACGCCTGGTCCAAATGATGATTGAAATTACCAAGGCCCAGTTGATCAATTACCATCTCGGACGATTGATGGATGAGAGCAAGGCCCGCCCGGCTCAAATATCGCTTGGCAAAATGAATAATGTGCATGAAGCTATTAAAATCGCCCGCATTGCGCGTGACATTTTGGGGGCTCGCGGCATCCTGGCCGACCATCAGGTTATCCGTCATTTATGTGATCTGGAGGCTATTAGCGCACTTGAGGGGACGGCCAGCATGCATACGCTGGTGATGGGCAAGGAGATAACGGGCATCTCGGCTTTTACTTGAAATCATGAGCCAGGTTTCAGTGTTCAGGTGTCTGCAAACATAGGACTGAGGACTGATTGCTGAGGACTGAGGTTGGCCAAGCATAGGCAATGGTTTTTTTGCTCAGTCCTCAGTCCTCAGCACTCATCGCTTATCTATTGACCCTGACACCTTGTGGCTGAATGGCACCGATAAATGCGAACAAACCCATAGAGAAGGAGCATTTCTATGAAAAAGGTTAAATTGGGCCCTCAGACATTGCTTTACCCCATGCCGGCAGTTCTCGTTGGGGCGTTGGTTAATGGAAAACCAAGTTTCATGACGGCTGCCTGGTGCGGAATTGTTGCATCGACGCCGCCGGCAATTTCAATCGGCGTGCGTCCCGAACGATACACGCTTAAAGGTATTTCAGATCAGGGTACCTTTTCCATAAATATCCCTTCAGCGAGGATTGTCGAAAAAGTTGATTATTGCGGCATCTATTCCGGGCATAAAGTTGATAAATCACAAATTTTCAGTGTCGAATACGGCAAACTCAAGACGGCCCCGTTGATTCAGGAGTGTCCTGTAAACCTTGAGTGCCGGGTGATTCATTCACTTGATCTTGGCAGCCACGTGCTTTTCATAGGTGAAATCATTGAAACTCATATTGATGCGGATTGCTTAACTGGTGGAGAACCGGATCCAGTCAAGATTGATCCATTAATCTATACAACCGCTGTCAGACAATACCGGCGGCTTGGCGAAATTGTCGGACAGGCCTGCTGGTAAGCTGGGATGCTTGAAGGCTAGGAAAGCTTCGAATTTTCGAGCCCTCTGGCCTCCCAGCTTCTATCTTCCCGGCTTACCAGCTTACCAGCTAATCGCCTGTTAACCCTGAACCCAGAACCATTGAACCTTGAAACCCGAAAGCGGCGAATAAAATGTATTTAGCCCGGAAAAACATCAAAGGAGTGACTCACTATTCTATCAGGGAATCTTACCCGGATGGTGATATTTTTCTCAGCCGCAATCTGATCGATCTGGGAACCGATCCGGCCGCCTACATTATCTATCCAGGAGGAAACGCTTTTTATATTGATCCGGTAATTGAGCAGCGTTTAGCCCAGCTAGGTGTCACTTGCCGGAATTATGATCTGGAAGATATTTTCTGGCGTTTTTTAGATTCTGATATTCAACATGCGCTCACCTTTTTTCGAAATAGAGAAAATCGCTCACGGGAAAGTAGAAATATCAAGGAGAAGGCGAAAAGTAATGAATTTCCGGTGCATATTTTCGACAGGCGCAGACTTCATTATTTAAAATTTGGCCGCATGGAACAAGGCTATTTATGGCTTGTGCCGGAAAAGTTCTTCAACATTTTGCGCAACAAATCCAGAGACGAGATCGAACAGCAATTTCTGGACATGGAACAGCAGTTGCATCCCAGAGAATACAAAGCCTATGCTTATGTTATTTTTGATATCCACCGATTTTTTACCGAATCGTTTGCTAAAAAAAGACCGCAGTATCTCAAGCAAAGTGATGTTGATACTTATTTTATCGAAGAAATCTGCGGGCTGAATCAAGACCGGACATTTTGGGCGGGGTTGCAAAACGGAGGCAGTCTGCATGAGTATTTGATCAGATACCTGTTCATGTACTTTGATTATGATTTTGCACCCAGGTCCTGGGCAGAAGATTACATTCGCCATTTTATCAACAGCAGGCGAGATTATCATCCTCCCCCTAATGCTGCAGGGGTGGCCCTGAAAGAGGCCAGCTCCATTTTCAATGAATCAAAGGAGGTGCTTAAACAAATGAGCCGCCGGCAGCTGGTAAGATTGTTTAGGCGCCGGGCGCAGGAGCTTCATCCGGATAAAGGCGGCGATCAAGAAAAATTTGTCAGATTAAGTCATGCGTATCACATGCTGTTGGCAACAAAAAAATAAGAGGATCTTCATTTCCCAAATACATTTTTGATAAATATGAATCCGATAAAAGTTGGCACGCTTTTGTTTTCCGCCGTTTCGATATTGGGTGGTTGCACGACATTGGAGGGCAAACTTTTTAATTTTGCTCTGTCTGTCGAAAGGCATAGATCCAATTTGACGCTGAAAACCCTTCGAGTCGGTCAACAAAAAATTGCCTATTTAGAGCGAGAAGGCCGCGGAGAGACGATCGTGCTTTTGCATGGATTTGCCGCCAATAAAGACACCTGGCTTCGATTTGTGCGATATTTGCCCAAGCAATACCGGGTTTTGGTGATTGATCTGGCTGGGCACGGCGACAGGAGCCAGGCAGGGCAGATGGAAACGCCGTTGGATGTGGACCATCTGCAAGCCGATTTCTCACGCATCATTGATCGTTTAGGGGGCGACCATTTTCACCTGGCAGGCAATTCATTGGGTGGATACGTGGCTACATTTTACGCCAGGGAAAACCTGCATAAGCTGATTACATTGGGTTTATTTGCGTCGGCCGGGGTCTGGCCGCCGAAGGCCAGCGATTTTCAACTGGCACTTGAAAAAGGAAGTAATCCGCTTTTAGTCGATTCACCACAGGATTTCGATGAATTGATGGATCTGGTGTTTTATGAAAAACCATGGATGCCCTGGCCGGTGAAGTCGGTTCTCGAACGCGAGCTCATCAAAAAGTATGATTTTTATAAAAAGATGTGGGATGATATCTGGAACAATCGTAAAGACGTGACGGCGTTTTTACCGGAGATAAAAATTCCTGTGTTTTTGTTATGGGGGGACAAGGATCGAATTCTGGATGTATCCAGTGTGGCGGTGTATCAGGAATATCTGCCTGATGTTCAAACACAGATCATAGAAGACTGCGGCCACGCGCTGATTGTTGAAAAACCTGAAGAATCAGCCAAGGCTTACACAAAATTCTTAATGAACATTGAAGCCCGGAAGCATGGATCGTAAAAATTATTTTGATTTTAATGCGGTGGTGGAACGCAGGGGAACCTCCAGCATGAAATGGGACAAGTACAAGGGTAAAGATATTATTCCTTTGTGGGTTGCCGACATGGATTTTCGTTCGCCGCCGGCGGTGATCGATGCCCTGCAACACCGAATCGACCATGGCGTATTTGGTTATACGATCCCTCCGGAGAGCTTAAACCAAACTGTGGTTGAGATGCTGGCCGCCGAATATAATTGGTCGATTAAGCCGCAGTGGCTCGTGTGGCTGCCGGGGCTGGTGACCGGCCTCAATGTCGCCTGCCGCGCGGTTGGCAAAGATAATGATCATGTGATGACGGCAGTGCCGGTTTATCCGCCATTTCTTTCCGCTCCCCGCAATTCCCGACGCAACCTGATCAAAGTGCCCCTTCGCCAGCAAGAAAATCGATGGTGCTTTGATTTTGAGCGCCTTGAAAATGCAATTACTCCCGATACGCGCCTGTTTATTCTGTGCAATCCGCACAATCCGGTCGGACGCGTATTTACCCGTGATGAATTAGCGACCTTGGCTGCCATTTGTGAAAAGCACGATATCATTATCTGTTCAGATGAAATCCACTGCGGGTTGCTGCTGGATATTGATAAAACGCATATTCCAACAGCAGCGCTTGATGCGGAGGTGGCTAAGCGAACAATTACCTTGATGTCGCCGAGCAAAACTTTTAATTTGCCGGGATTGGGCTGCGCGTTTGCCGTTATCAGCGAAAAAAAGCTTCGCCGACGTTTTATTGAAAAGATGGCCGGAATCGTGCCGATGGTCAATGCGATGGGATATGTAGCCGCTGAGGCGGCCTATCGTTATTGCGCGGAATGGCAAGCAGATCTTCTGGATTATCTGCGGCAAAACCGCGACACGGTTGCAAATGCAATCGGTCAACACCCGCTGCTTTCCATGGCTACGGTTGAAGCAACCTATCTGGCCTGGATTGACGTGCGATCAGCCGATCTTCAGCATCCTGCAAAATTTTTCGAAGACGCCGGTTTAGGCCTCCAGGATGGCATAGAATTTGATGGTCCCGGGTTTGTGCGTCTGAACTTTGGATGCCGGCGGGCCTTGCTTGAAGAAGCGCTTAAACGCATGTCCGGTGCCCTGGAAAGGCTGGTAATGACCGGAGCCTGACACCAAGATCATGACTCATTTTTAAAGACGTTTTAAGCCACTTCCAGTATAGGGTCATAGCGCAACAGAGAATTTAGATCGCCTCTGAGGACATGACATGGCGAATTAACGCGCTATAATTTGGTGAGGCATTTCTGCTAAACCATTTGCAGGCAACCCTGCGGCAGTTTGCATACTGCAGCAGGCTGCCGATGAAGTTTGGATGCAGCATCTGGCCAATGAAATGAATCTATCAGAAACTGCATTTTTGGTTCGGCAGGCGGACGGGTTTAATCTGAGATGGTTTACTCCGGCTGTCGAGGTGGAACTATGCGGCCATGCCACCCTGGCCAGTGCACATATTCTGTGGGAGCAAGGATTTTTGTCTCCTGATCGGCAAGCACGCTTTTACACCCGAAGCGGCCTGCTCAGCGCGGTGCGCAAAGATTCATGGATAGAGCTCGACTTTCCTGCCGAACCGGAAAGGCAGGCTGATATTCCTGAAGGTCTTTTGAAAGCATTTGGGGTCCCGATGGAATATGTGGGGAAAAATCGATTTGATTTCCTCATCGAATTAAAATCAGCTGATACCGTTCGTCAGATGGTTCCGGATTTTACCATGCTGAGTTCTATCTCAAGCCGTGGTTTTATTGTTACCAGCCGTTCGGATTCCAGGCAATATGATTTTATTTCACGTTTTTTTGCTCCAGCAGCCGGTGTGAATGAGGATCCGGTGACCGGATCGGCACACTGCTGTTTGGGACCTTACTGGGCCAAGAAACTGGGCCGGCAGGATCTTATCGGGTACCAGGCATCTGCAAGAGGTGGAGTGGTCAGGGTGCGAGTCGGCGATGATCGCGCCTATCTGGGCGGACAGGCGGTAACCGTGATGCGGGGAACCCTTTTCTGATCCTCAAATCTCCGCTTTATAAATGCCGGACCCTTACGTTTCTTATTTATACCGGGTTTCAGTGTTCAATAGATAAGCGATGAGTGCTGAGGACTGAGGACTGAGCAAAAAATCATTCCTTACCCCCGGCCAACCTCAGTCCTCAGCACTCAGTCCTATGTTTGCAGGCCTGACACCCGAAACCTTATGATGTGATAAGACGGATAGAAGGGATGGATAAAGATCTTTTAGTTTGATTGGCCGCCAAATGTTATGGGCTGTTAAACCTCAATGGGGTAATGGTATTTAACGCCGACTCCGAAAGCATACTTGGAGTTTTGTACGGACAATTGGCGGCGCCATCTGACCTGGGCCCGATACATATCCGGGCCGTGATCGTAAGGTGAATTTTCAATTCCGATATAAATTTCAGAACCCGGTAGCGGGGCATAATCAGACTCAAAATACATGCCGCCCCGACTGTAGTTATACATCTTCGCCTTGTAATAAGCTCCGGTAGGAAGATTTTCGAGCAGGATGTCGGCTTTGCGCTTCATGCGGGTCGCGTCACGCTGGTCAGGATCGATCATAAGTACCCCCCTTGTACTTTGATGCACACACAGAAGAAAGGCTGATGACACGTGTTTGGTAATGGGTGCGCGCTAGCACCGATGGTTATTGACGCAGTGATAGACCAATCCGGGCTCAATGTCAAAGAAAAAATAAAATGGGCCAAAATATAATTTTTTTATATATGATGCCAAAAAGTTATACTAATTTTGTCTCTCGCTAGAGTATGTAACCGATTTTCCTCAGGAATTCTTTCCGGATTTTGATATCCTGTTCATCTTCGATACCTTTAGATTTAAATCCGTCGATGACGCCAATTATTCCACGCCCCAGTTCGGTTTCGGCAATGATGACTTCCACCGGATTTGCCGAGGCGCAAAAGATTTGACAGACTTCGGGCACATTTTTAATCGCATTCAAAACATTGATGGGAAATAGATCCTTCATGAACATGATAAAACTGTGCCCTGCAGAAAGGTTGAGGGCATTTTTTTGGGCCAATTCCAGCAATTGATCATCTGTGCCGGCATGCCGAATCAAACATTTATCAGAGGCCTCGCAGAATGCCAGTGCGAACTTGGCCATCGGGACAGTCGTCACAACAATCTCATAGATGTCTTCAACGGTTTTGATGAAATGTGATTGGCCCAGGATAAAGTTAAGTCCGTCCGGGTTTTCGATTTTAACAGCGATGATTTCCATAATACAGCCTGATATTTTGTGGCATCATTTTAAATGACCCACAATTCATCCAGGCTTTGCCTATTTGAGCCCGGATTGCATCCCTGTAAATGTGCGCGAGTAAATGTAGCCTCCCACACTGCTGCGATCCGGGCTTCTTTTTTAGAAGTGGTTTCAAAACCCCATCTAGCGTCCGATAGCTGCGTTGCAGACCTCTTTAATGGCTCATCCCGCCTGCGGCGGGACTGCCTTTTTCACTTGTCCCGCCATAGCCCTACAACTCGTCAAAGGGCGACGGCGGATCGGCCTGCGCTTGCTGAGCACCTCAAATTAATAAGACTGGATGCGAAGTCCCGCTATCTAGCGGGGCTCTCGAACGCGATCTGGCATTTTGAAACCACTTATATCAGAGTCCGCCCGATTCCAGATGGTAGCTAATTAGCCGCCGATGGCAACCATCTGGTCAGCGATACGCTTCGGATTTTGGGCAGCCAGGTTGTGGTCCGAAGGCTTATGTTCTACGGCTGCGAAAAAAATATTAGCCAGTTCTTGATCCGAGCAGTTTTGTCTGAGGAGTGCCTTTAGATTTTCCTGGTGGTCGGATAGCAGACAGGGTCTTAGCTGGCCGCTTGCGGTCAATCTGAGACGATTACATTTGTTGCAAAAGTGCTGGCTTAGGGCAGCAATAAATCCGATCTCGCCTTTGGCATGTTCGAATTTGTAACGTCGGGCAGGTCCATCATGCGCTGTTCCCTGAACCGGTATCAGCTTCCCCATGGCGCTGATACGGCTTTTGATTTCCGGGGCTAGCAACAGGGAGTCCGGACTAAAATCGGATTGGCCGATCGGCATGTATTCGATAAATCGAACATGAAAGGGATACCGAAATGAGAGATGCGCCATATCGACAAGCTCTTTGTCGTTGATGCCTTTAAGAGCGACAACATTGAGTTTGATCGGATGAAACCCCATTTTGTGTGCTTTTTCGATTCCCTGCCATACCCGATCAAATTCATCAAAACCGGTGATATTCCGATATTTCGTCGGACTTAAAGTATCCAGACTGATGTTGATTCTTGATATTCCGGCCGCTTGAATCTTTTCCAGGTTATCGGCCAACAAAACGCCGTTGGTCGTCAGCGACACATCTTTTAAACCTTCGGTTGCTACCAGTTGTTTTAAAAAATGATAAACACCTTTGCGGACCAGCGGTTCCCCGCCGGTAACGCGAACCTTTGATATGCCGAGACGGGTGGCAACCCGAACCACTCTCAAGATTTCTTCGTAGGTTAAGATATCGGTGTGGGAAAGTTTTGGAATTAATTCCCGCGGCACACAATAGCGGCACTGAAGGTTGCAGCGGTCGGTGATGGATATGCGCAGATAATTCAGATGGCGGTTGCATTTATCGATGAGCTTATAATTGTTCACGGTTTGAATTTCCATTTTCAGCCGATTTGAAATCTCTAAAGCCGCATTTTCGGAAACCTTCCTCAGTAGCCACATTTCGGTGGCCATAGATGCAATAGTCTTACGCGCTTTTTTTATAGGGCGTAAGCCCAATCGACAGCTAATTTATGCCTCTTGAAGTTCCTGGATAGGCTTGCGATCAATTTTAAACTTTTCGCGGTATTCAGGGATTTCGATCATCGGCGGACGTTCATGTGTTTCAATTTTTAAAATATCGGGCTGGTATCGATCATTAACCAGATTATATTGGATCATTTCATCAAATAGTTTGTCTTTTAAATCAATGATGCCCAGGCGCGCCTTACGATGGATAAAGGTTTTTAATATGGCAAAAGCCATGCGACCCAGGGCTTTGGTGTCCTGATTGCGATGTATGCGCCGGTCGAGATCAACCTGGGCGATGACATCCAGGCCCCATTTTTCATAAATATCCATATTCATGCTGGTTTCCACGCCGTAGCCGATCGGAAAGGGTATGCGCTCAAATACTTCTCTGAAGCCGGCGTATTCCCCGGAAAGAGGCTGGATTAACTGGGTCAACTCCGGGAAAAAAAGCGAAAACAGCGGACGGATGACGAGTTCGGTGACCCGGCCTCCGCCGGTGGGGCGAATCTTGCTTTTACCGATTGCAATCGGCCGGTCATAAAATGCTTTTGCGAATTTGATGTGATCATACAGCAGTAGAGGGCCGATCAATCCGTAGGCGAACCGGTGATGGATATTTTTAATATCCGCATCAAGATAAACGATGATATCGCCTTTGGTGATATACAGCGCCTTCCATAGATTTTCACCTTTGCCCTTAAATTGTTCAAGGCGGGGCAAAATTTCTTTGGCTTCATAAACATCGGCACCGTAGGCCCGGGCAATTTTCGTCGTTTCATCAGTTGAGCCTGAATCTACCACTACAATCTCATCAAGCAACGGATAGCGGGTCATCAGCTCCGACTTGAGAATGATGATTTCTTTGGCGATGGTTTGTTCTTCATTAAGCGTCGGCAGACACAAAGAGATTTTAAGGTTCTTTTTGATCTTCTCCCCGACGAGTCGATTAAGATCCTTAAAATCCGAATAATGAAAAGTGTTTTTTTCAAGCCAACTATTTTTCATCGCACACTCCGCTGTCGATCGCTTGCAAAACGCCGATCACCTGGGCGATTCCCTTATACATAGGTTCAATTTTCATGGTGGCATTTTCCAAATAGCGGTTTTCACCATAGGTGATTCCCAGCGTAATTGCCGGTATCTTTTGGGAAAGGAAAATTGCCAGTGAAGATTCCGTCGGTTTGCTTATGGGTACAATACCCAAGGCCTCGATAACGGCAGCTGAATATTTAACCAGAGGGTGATTATACTTCAGATGGGTAGCTTTTAAATTACTGATCGTTTTTAAATCCAGGGTAACTTCGTTTTGATGGCTGATGCCCTCAACAATGTCTCTGATTTCGCCGTAAAGCTTTTTGACGACTTTATACGAATCGCTGCGTATTTCAAATCCAAGGTTTGCCTCGGGGGCGATCTTGCCGTGATTGGCGCCACCTGATATTTTGCCGATCACAATTCGTGAGCGGGGTCTCTGGGAAATTTTTAGATTCATTATTTCGTTGATCACTTCGTTTAGAATAATGATGGCATTTGGCCTATAATCATCCTGCAGATTACGCTCGTCGGAGATTTGGCACTCTATTTCAGCTCTGATCATTCCATCGGAATAATAATTGAGTCTGCCGAGTTCAATACCTTCGACACAAATTCCGCCTCTTATGGGAGTAGGCCATGTTTTTAAAAGATGTCTGACGCCCCTCAAATTCCCCTTGCCGATGGACTGAATCGCGCCGGCCAGTACGATGTCGGACTCAAATTGCAAACCCAATTTTTTAAATATGGCCGGCAGAGAGGCGATGGCTCCCACACCGACAGAATTGTCTAAAATACCCCCTCCGGTGATCGTGTTTTCCTTAATGGTATAGTTTAAATTCAGATCTCCTTCATAAAACGTATCCAGGTGCGCCAGAACAAAAATAGGCGGTTTGCTGGCATCGGCTCCTCTGATGATTCCAATGGGGTTCCGATAACCGTCGGTGGTGATTTCATCAACATTGAATTCGGCGAGTCTTTCCATAAACACTTTGCTGCGCCTTTTCTCTTTAAATGTCGGTGCCGGAGTCTGACCGATCAGCACAATATTGGTGATGATGATTTCCCTCAGCGATTTTATTCCTTCAGCAATTTCCGGTAATTGTTCAAGAAATTTTTCCATGTGGCCCTTTGATCGAAACCGCTTAATAACGGCCTTTTTGGGGAATCGGAATCTGTTTTTGCAAAACAGCCGCCTTTGGAATGTCGGTTTTAAAAACGGTCCTCGCCCGACCTCTGAATTCGATGGAACCGACAAAAAATGGATATTCATTTTAAAAAACTTAAAAGCATTATAAATTACACTAAAATTCAAGCCGAGGTCAATATTTCATCAAAATATTGTTGTTTTTAATTCCTGATGGAATATAAACATCCCTCGTATAATTTGGACCGGTTAATCCGGTGATTGGATTTTTTTCGCACTAAATAAAGGAGGCCAAAAATGGCAAATCGCGAATATTATGATGTCATTATTATCGGTGGCGGTCCTGCGGGTTTGTCGGCCGCCATTTATGCCTTAAGAGCTTCGATGCGCACGGTTCTAATCGAAAAAGCCTCTCCCGGAGGGCAGATGACCTTGACCGATGAGGTCGAAAATTATCCCGGCATAATAAACATAAACGGTTATGATCTGTCACAAAAATTTCTGGAACACGCAACATCCTACAACCTGGAGGTCCTTTCCCGGGAAGCCGCAGGTCTGGAACCCGGCCTTGACTGGCACACGGTGCAGCTCGACAGCGACGAGCGATTAAAATCCCATTCCGTCATCCTGGCTTCCGGAGGGCTGCCTCGTAAGCTGAATATTCCGGGTGAGGATGAGTTCTACGGCAAGGGTGTGTCCTATTGTGCGGTCTGTGATGGATATTTTTTCAGAAACAAAACAGTTGTGGTGGTTGGTGGCGGTGACACGGCCGCCGAAGAAGCGCTGTATCTTTCAAAATTGACTCATAAAGTATATCTGGTTCACCGGCGCGATGCGCTGCGAGCCGGCATGATTTTGCAGCAGCGTCTGAAGGCCGACAAAAAGATTGAGGTCCTCTGGAATACGGTAATTACCGCCATCAAAGGCAGCCAAGCGCAAGTCAGCGCCGTTGATTTGCGTAACATCCAGACCGAAGAAACTAGGGAATTGGCCGCCGATGGAATTTTTATCGGTATCGGCTTTAACCCCAATAATAAGCTGGTCCCCGCCGGCGTCAAAATCAATACCGAAGGCTATGTATGTACCGATGAAAGGTGCGAGACCAACTTTAGCGGCATTTTCGCTATCGGAGATTTGAGGGAGAAATACGGCAGACAAATTGTGCTTTCGGCTGCCGACGGCTGCACAGCCGCATTGGCCGCCGCTTATCACGTTGAAGTCAAACGCGCTGCTGAGAATTTATAATCATTTTTTATGATCCTATAGACGTCAGTCAATATCCAGAACTTTGAATAAGCACTTTGCCGATACGGGGCACAAATTTTTAAATTCTGCGGTTTTTCTTATAGATTCCGGAAGATTGTCCCTTTGGGTCAACTGATATCCGAGCTTTGCGAAAAAATCTGCAGCAGTCATCGTAAGCAGATATAAAGTTCTAATCCCATTGTGTTTTGCAAAAGATTCAATTTTGCCAGTCAAAAGTTTACCTAAACCCGTTCCACGATGGGCGGGATGAACGGCTAGTGATCTCAATAATCCAGTCTTTTGGCACAGCTCAATGCCTACGACGCCAATGATGGAACCATCTTTTCCTTTTGCAATCATGAAATTTTCCATTTTCTGATCCGTGAGGTCCTGAACCGGCAGTTCGGCTCTCTTTAATAAATCCAACACTTTTTCTTTATCGTTAGCGGGAAAATTTTCTATCTTAATTGATGTCGCCATATGATTTCCTGCATAACCTTTATTTGTTGGGATCTATCAAGCAGTCCATATCGTATAATCGCCTATAATGTCAAAATCGAACCCCAATAACCTTGTTTACGGTTACAGCTGCTAGCTTGTGCCACTCAAACAAATGATTACTATGAAAGCATTAGACCCATTTGCTTAAGCTTGGAGCAATTATGAAATAAAGACTTGGGAGGTGCTGAAATGAAAGAAGAAAAAGGCCTAAATGGGGTTGATGTTGATAAATTGTTTGAAACGATCAATGCGATCAAAAATGCTCCCGTCATAGCGAAATTTAAGTTTCGCGCAAACAACCAATGGATCAAAGGGGGATATAACCGCACGACGATAAAAAATTTCTATGGAACGCAAAAAGACCTCAGCCATGACAAACCATTTGAATTAGACGCGGACGAACCGCCTTTGCTTTTAGGAGAAGATAAAGGGCCCAATCCGGTGGAGTATGCACTGACAGCGCTGGCTGCCTGTGTGACCACCTCCATTGTTTACCATGCAGCAGCCAAAGGAATTAAATTAAACGCCGTGGAGTCGCGCCTTGAAGGCGACATCGACCTGCGCGGCTTCCTGGGACTGTCAGAAGATGTTCCCAGGGGATACAAAGAGATCAGAATGTATTTTAAGATCGATGCCGATGTTCCTGATGAAAAGCTGCAGGAAATCGTCCAGTTAGGTTCGTCTTACTCTCCGGTATTTGATACGATTACCCGGGCAGTTCCGGTTTCAGTACAACTTGAAAAATGATTGACTGCATTAAGCATTTTAAACGCTGCCTGAGTTTCAGCTGACCGATCGATAGTTTCATTTGATTTATTGTGTAAAATTAAGGGGATCTACAAGCAGGTCGGATTAGGCAGGAATTTTGGCAATCGGCAATAGGACTGTAAAAGTTGAGCCTTTGTTTAGCTGACTGTCCACCTGGATGTCTCCTCCGTGCTTTCGAATAATACCCAGCGAGACGGAAAGCCCAAGGCCGGTGCCCTTGCCTTGCGATTTTGTGGTAAAGAACGGATCAAAAATATGGGGCTTGACATGATCCGGTATGCCCGTGCCGCTGTCGGTAAAGTCCACCTTGAGATAATCGCCCTCTTTGACGGTATTGGTCTCGATAATCAGAGTTCCTCCATCGGGCATCCCATCAATGGCATTAAGGGTCAGGTTTAAGAATACCTGGATTAATTGCTGCTTGTCTCCCGAGACAGGCTCAAGGTTCGAGGCAAATCGGCGCTCGATTTTGACCTTGTATAATTTAAGCTGATTGGTGACCAGCTGAAGGGATTCTTCCAGAATGTCATTGAGCTGAAACAGAGAGGTGTCTATCTCTCTTTCGCGTGCGAATTCCAGCAAATTCCTGATGATTTTCTGTGAGCGCCCGGCCTGTTCAACAAGATCATTGATCATATCGAGACGCTCGGTATCGTCGATTTCAGAATAGTCTTCCTGAAGCATGGAAGCGGTCAGCATGATATTGTTGATGGGATTGTTCAGCTCGTGTGCCACTCCCGCTGTAAGAGTGCCTACCGCCTTTAACTTGTGCGCTTTTATCAGCTGTTCCTGGCGCTGAGATAACTGGTACATCATACTGTTCATTGCCACTGAAAGCTCGGTGAACTCATCGCGGTATCGACGAACCGGCGTGATCGGGGTTGTGATATCCCCATCAGCGATGCGTTTTGTCGCATCCATTAACACTTTCAAGGGCCGGATCATTTGGCGGGCAATAAAATTCGCACTAAAGATCATCAGCCCCAAAAGGAAAATGAGAAACAGCATGGGGCCTCGTTTGGACAGATATAGCATGTTATTAACGGATTGCCGTTCTCTGGCCAGTAAATTCTCCGCGGCTGCAACCATCTTCGCCCCATGTTTGCGAAGCTCGTCTTCTATTTGATTAAATTGAGCGATAGAATTTTGCGGACGCTGTTTGTCCAGTTTCTGAAGCTTGGATAGCAACTCTTCATAAAGATTGATATGATGCGCCATACCCTCGAATGACGGTTTGCCGACAACCGCCACCATTTTCTCACTATTTTTCTCAAGGATATTGTCAGCCAAGCGGACTTGTTCCAGCGAGTCATCCAGGTTGGTCCCATAAAGAAAATAGTTTTTTTCGAAGCGGCGTGCCTGCTGGACTTCGAATATATATTTAGATGCAGACTCCAAAAATTGGAGTTTTTCTTCAATCTTGGTTACCAAGATAATCGAAGCGATGGTAATAGCGAGGCTTAAAATAAACCATAAAGCAAATCCCATGGAAATAACGCTGCGAACCGAAAATAACGGTCGCTCCTGCAAGGCGCGTTGCGCCGCACTCTTAAGCTGATCGAGCGGCTCTGTATCCGTATCTTTGAATTCGTCCATCATCTTATATACATATTCATTCAAGAGCTGAATTCTAGCAAATCTGCTCCGATTCAGCCATCAAGCAACTAGACGATTTATATCTCAATGATGTTACTGAAGCCAAGAGACAAGGCCGCTTTGTTGATAACAGCGCGCAGGTCGTTGGGTTTGAAGGGTTTGGCGATAAAGTCAAAGGCGCCTTTGGCCATAGCCTCTTGGGCAACTTCCATGGTTGCATAACCGGTAATGATGATGACTCGGGTGTGATCGCCGTGTTGCAGAACCCGCTCAAGAATTTGGATTCCGTCGACTTTGTCCATGCGAATATCGGTCACCACGATGTCAAAACTCTTGTCATTGAGCCGGTCCATCGCTATTTCCGGGTCTTCGAACGCTTCCACATCGATCCCGAATTTGGTCAAGGCCTGTTTCAAGCGTTTGCCGACAATCGGCTCGTCATCGATGACCATAATCTGTAATTTCTTCTCCATAGGCCTCAGGCCTTTATAAAAGGCGCCAGAAGACAGAAATCCGCCTCGGAGCTAAGCGGTCGCGCCGGCAAATTCTCCTTTGTAACCTAAGGATAAAGCCGCTTTGGTAATTGCCATTCGAAGATCATTGGGCTTAAAGGGTTTGGCAATAAAATCAAAGGCTCCTTTGACCAGCGCTTCACGGGCATTTTCCACCGTGGCGTAACCGGTAATGAAAATAACTTTTGTTTTAGCCGATTTTGCGGTCACATGTTCGAGCACCTCAATTCCATTTAAGTTCTCCATCCGTAAATCGGTGACCACAACGTCAAATTCCTTTTCATCGAATCGATCGATTGCTTTGACGGGATTATCGAAGACTTCCACATCATAGCCATATTTGGTCAAGGCAGGTTTTAAGCGCTTTCCCACAATCGGCTCATCGTCGACCACCATGACTTCCAGTTTTTCTTTCTGGGGTGTGGGCTCGACGACCGGCGCTGACGGTTGGGAAACAGCGCCTTCACCTTCGACGGCTTCAGCTGATTTTTCGGTTGATTTTACAATGCTTTGTTTGCCTTTGGCAAGGGCATTGAGCCAAAGCGCCTTAAGACCCGTGATGCGAAATCCCATCTCCGGCTCGTTGGATTCCGCATAGGTCATGAGGGTCATCCAGTCTTCAAATTTACGTTTTAGATTTTTCATTTTAAATCTCCTTATCATTTATCTATGATTTTCGTTTTTTAAGAAAAGGTTCCGTTTTTTGAAGTTCCCTGAGCGAATGCTCGATGCGTCGCCGCTGGCGATAGGCCCGGATCACGTGATAGAGAATGATCAACGTGCCTGAGGTTCCGGCTGCAAAAAGCAGAAACTTGCTGGCCGAATTGAAATAGACATCCAGGTGAGGATTCAGGTCCACCCAGCCGATTTTGCGCAAATACATCGGCACCGCAATCGCGCGGCTCAGCACGCACAGCAGAATAATCGCTCCGGTGACCACTCTGATCAAAACTTCTTTAACCACTTTAGTGCCGTAAACTCCGACAAATATGCCGAGCAAAGATCCGGTATACAGCAGAAGGGTCAGCCGGATATCCACAAATCCCTGAAAGGCATAATTAAGGGCTCCGAATCCGCCCATGAACATGGCCAGGTAAAGCTCGGTTCCAGCAGCCACTGCAGTGGGCATTCCGAATACATATATCATCGAAGGTACACCGATGAATCCTCCGACACCGATTGTTCCGGCCAGATATCCGGTTGCCAGGCCAACGGCGATCAGCACCCATAAGGATATTCGAACATCGGATACCGGAAAAGAAATATAGGGCGGTAAATAGAGCCGGGACAGGAAATTGGCAATCTTCATCGAAGGCCCATGATCGCCGTCAGCGCCCCTTGATTTAAAGGCATCGCGTAACATCGAAACCGCTACAAACAGCAGAATACAAATAAAGACCATGCTGATATAAAGGTCTGCTGCGGCACTGCCGCCGGCGCCGTGACCGTCGCCGCCGCCCCCCTTAAACAGCATGCTGTTAATCCAGACCGCTATCTGGATGCCGGCATAAGAAGCCAGGATTAGGCAGATACCCAGGCGCTTGTCCACATTGCCGAGCTTGCCGTGCTGCTTTGAACCGACCATGGCTTTGCCGAACTTGTGGGTGATGTTGCTGCCCACGGCCACCACCCCCGGAATTCCAAGGTTCATCATGCCCGGCGTCATAAAAAAGGCGCCGCCGCTTCCAATAAAACCACTGAGCACCCCTCCGATGAACCCCAGAAGGGAAACCTGCAACCCAGTTGCCAAATTTAATGAAACAAACATATTGCTCAAGAGTGTATGCATCAATAAACTCCTTCATCAAAGAGATTCAGAATTATTCCATCCGGATCAGTTTCATCAATGACCGGGCCACAGTTCCATACAAATAGGCCATCGTCGGAACAAATAGAAAAACGGCCACCGCCGCCAGGGCTTTGGCCTTGAATTCGACACCCGATAAAAACTTTAAAACCGGTTCCTGGAAGGTGAAGATCAAAAAAAGAATAAAGCCAAACAGGCCCAGGCATCCAAATAATTTCACCAGATCGGGTCGGCCGAAAAGGTACTGGCTCTTTAGGTCTTCAGCATTGACCACCGGCGCATTGATTTGGTCACTCAAATCACCCTGTAATTGACGGGTCATTCTCATCTGGGCTGAATGCCCTTTAGCCAGAAACAGGTTGCCGACGACAATCAGACTGTATGGCACGGTCCGGTCAATTGATTTTGCAACCTGCGCTGCGCCCCCCATGATCCGTCGCCCGCCGCCAAAGCAACCCAGCCGAGCCAGTGTCTCCTGGGTCGTCTGGAACCCTTTATCTTCGCAAACCACTTCGCCGTCCTCTTCGATCCCACCGACACACTCTCTTACAAAATCAGGTCGCTGTGATAGTAATGCCGGTTCGTCAACAGATGGCAATTGCTCCTGACCTTCCATTTCTTGCGGAACAAACTGCAGCAGCTCAATGGCGGCATTCCATTTGGAAGCGATCTCAACCACCTGATGATAGGTTTCAGTGGCGGATTCAAATGCTTCCTCAATCCATAAAATGTTGGTTGTGGCCATGGTGACGCTCAGTTCCCGCACGCCGGGCAGCGGCGCGAGGACTTCGGGAATAATTTGGGCAATCCCGGCGTCCTGCGGCAGGTAGGTGACGGTGACAATTCCCCTGTCCGCACGGACCTTGGCGTTTGCCCGAAAGGTTCGCTCATCGCGGGCCAAAAGCACCCGGGCGTTGGCCCCCAGCACCAGATCTTCCATAGACCTTTTTGAGGCAGGGGTTAGCTGAAAATCCGGAAGCTGGGCAATGGCTGCCAAAGCAGCCGCCGCATTTTCTACACTCATATGACCGAGATTTAACATCACATCATAGTGGGCGGCATCTTCCAATGAAACGCCGTGCATTGCGCGTGCCCATTTGCTGCGATCCGCTTCGACATCTTTGAGGTATCTGCGTGCCTTTTTGCTGTCGATGCCAAGTTGCTGCATCACCTCTTTGACCCTGGTGGCTTCGTCCTCCACGACGCGGACCTTGAGTACATGGTCAATTCCGGAAAAAAGCAAATGACCGCTGCGACCGTTATAAACCGTTCCGTTTTCCGTATTGAGCCCACCCAGAAAAGCAGTGATAAAGGCCCGGTAGTAATCCCGTTCCAGGGCCAATCGTTCGCTGAACATTTGAGGCTTAATCGTGGCTGTTTCCAGTTTACTGACCTGGATGCCCTCTTTGATGGCTTTTTCAAGCAGGTCTTCGCGATTCAGGCTCTTGTAACCCAGCTTATGGGCCAGGCGGCCGGCAAGTGCTTTGGTTCGATTCGATCCCGTGCCTGAGATACAAATAATCTGCATAAAATTTTTCCTTCCTTTGGGTTCTATCGCCGTTGTTTTCCGGCATATTTCATGTTTGCATCATTTTTGATGAAGGGTGTAACCACCGGGCATTCCAGGGTATCTTTCATTCGGACCAACCAATGGTCCTTCTTTTTCATCAGATCGGGCTTTGCCCCCCAAACGATGGTTTCAAACCGGCCGGCTTCGGCGACATATTTCACAAGTTCCGATCGCGGATTCCCGATTCTGACAGCGGTTTCCGCCGATAGCCCCGCATTTTTTATGGTTTCAAGATGCTTCTTAAGCGATTCTTCAGCTTTTACCCCTCGTTTGATCATCGGCTCGATGCTATTAGCGTCGGTTTTGCTGGCTTCAAAGGGCAAAATCACCAGCAAAGTCAGATTTGAATTCATGCGTTTGGCAAGCTCGATTGAATATTGAAGGGATTCACGGCGTATCGCTGCCGAGTCAAATAGTACCATGATCTGAGGTCTCATTGTTTTTATCCCGTAAAATCAGTCCACCAGTTAGCAGAGCAAAATAGATGCCATTTAAAAAATTTTGATATATCTTGCTGTAATTAAATAAAATAATGTGGAAAAAGGAGGATTCCGGGAGATATACAGGGCGTTGAAAATTACAACGTTTTTGAGGATTACAGATCTAACTACATAAATTCACAATAGATTTCAATTTGGTGCATATTGCATCATATATGATGCATTCTAAAACGATTATTCTTCGATTTCGGAATTTTTCAAATGCCGCCACAGGGAAGAACGATCAATACCCAGCATTTTTGCCGCCTGGGTTTTGTTTCGACCGACCCGGCTTAACACCCATTCGATATATTTTCGTTCCATTTCTCGCAACGGCATCACCTGGGAATCAGGCTGTTCGAATGAGAATACGCCGATTTCTGAAAAATCCGAGGGAAGATCCCTCACACTAATGGTATCGTTGCGGGCCATGGCCACCGCGTGCTCGATGATGTTCTCCAATTCCCGCACATTGCCGGGGAAATAATAGTTGCGCAGCACCTCCATCGTCTCTTCCGCGAATCCTTTGATTTCCCGATGAAATTGCTTGGCGAACCGGCGGAGGAAAAAA
>JARRJQ010000076.1:0-13899 GCA_037388985.1 Desulfobacterales bacterium
AACAGATCTCGGCCTCCCGGGCCAGTTTGGCCTCTTGAAGGCTGGTCATGCCGATGATGTCCAGCCCCCATTGACGGTAGACATTGGATTCGGCCCGAGTGGAAAATGCCGGTCCATCGATACAAAGCAAAGTTCCACCCCTGTGAACCGCTGCACCGGACTCGGTTGCGTTATGATAAATCAGTTGGGCAAGATCCGGGCAAACCGGATCAGCAAAGGCAATGTGAGCCACCAGCCCGTTGCCGAAAAAGGTGCTGGCTCGCTGTTTGGTGCCATCGTAAAATTGATCGGGAATAACGATATCCAGCGGACGGATGTGCTCTTTTAGGCTTCCCACGGCGGTAATTGAGACAAGACGCTCAATGCCCAGCTTTTTAAATCCGTATATGTTTGCCCTGAAGTTAAGCTCCGAGGGGCTGAGGCGGTGACCGCGGCCGTGCCGGGGAAGAAAAGCCACTCGGATGCCTTTGAGCTTTCCAACAATGTATGCGTCCGAGGGCTGGCCAAAAGGGGTGTCCAATGAGATATGGCTGACATCGGTCAGATCCTCCATCTCGTATAATCCGCTGCCGCCGATAATGCCGATTCTGATTTTCACATTCATGATGAATCTCGAAGCCCTTTTTGGATTTCAACCGTCATGCATAATCGATGATCATAGAATTTGGCGTGGATGTCAATGGGCAGAATCCGGTTGACCTAATGTGACGCATCAATTGCTTGCCGGAGCTTACCATTGCTCAATTGCGGGTCCGCAAACAGACGGCCTTTAAAAATTTATATCTTGATCGCTGCGGCAATCAATTGTATGACACACTCAATATCATGTGAAAGCCATATAAATAAGGATCCTTATCTATAAAACCCGGGGAGTTTTCAGATTTCAAAATAGTCATTCCCGAGTAGGCGGAAATCCAGAAAAGTTTCGCTGAAAAGGCGCGAGGCCGGTCAAAGCCTGTGTCTGCGCAAACGGGTATGAGCATGCTGGGAAAGACTTCCCGCCCCCATGATAATTCATTTCGCTATGATCAAAGGAGAAATGATATGGCCAAGAAAATAATGATCCATGATTTTGTGCAGATGAAAAAGGACGGGGACAAAATCACCTTTCTGTACCGGTGGTCATGGACCAATGTATCTATCACAGCGATGCGGTCCGGCGCGGCGCCCCCAACACATTTATCGTAGGTGATATGCCCTTTATGTCCTATCAAAGCTCGCTGGAAAAAGCCGTTGAAAATGCCGGACGCTTTTTGAAAGAAGCCGGCTGTGATGCAGTTAAGCTGGAAGGCGGGATGCGGGTGGTCCCCCAGATAAAGGCCATTGTAGCGGCTGGCATTCTGGTCATGGGTCATATCGGCCTGACCCCCCAGAGCTCGGGCCAGCTCGGCGGTCATAAAGCCCAGGGTCGCACTCTGGAAACCGCTCGAATCGTCATTGAGGATGCCCTGGCTGTTCAGGATGCCGGCGCACAGATGATTTTGCTGGAAGCCATCCCGCCGGAAGTGGCTCAATATATCACCAGGCAACTCAGCATCCCGGTGCTTTCAATCGGCGCCGGACCGGATTGCGACGGGCAGCTGCTGATCGTTTCAGATATGATCGGCCAGTTCCAGGCCTTTACGCCCAAATTTGTCAAAAAATACTGCAATGTCGCTGAAGTGGTGACCAACGCAATGAAACAATACGCCGCCGAGGTCAGGGCCGGAAAGTTTCCGCAAGACGATCATTGCTATCACATGCTTGCCGGTGAGAAGGAGAAGTTTGACGCGGAATTCAAATAACAAAATAGCTGATTAAAAAACACGAATTCTTAATAGAAGTCAAAAATGATTTATTAACCACGAAAGCACGAAAGGATCAAAGCTCGAAAGAGAAAAAATAAAAGTATTTCGTGCTTTCACTATTTCGTGATTTCGTGGTGAACACTTATGGAGGCATTAATATGTCAGATCTAAGAAGTTTGCTAAAAATTTCAGAAAGTCGCCTAGCGGAAATCAATGAGCTGTTGACCGACCCGGGCAATGAAATGATCAATGAATTGCTTGAGGCCATCGAAGGATACGGGGGTCCGCAAGAGATCAACCGCAAGGCTAAAGAGGCCGGCAAACTTGAAAATCTGATGGCCGAACTCAAAAAAACCAAATCACCTTATTTAGCTGACCTCAACTGGCTTCAGGATCAGAAAGGCAGGGGGGCGTTTATTTCCATGGACGCCTATTACCAGCGCGTGCTGGGGAAAAAGGCCAAATCGACCCGCATCGATCAGCATAACGCCGTGACTCTGGAAATCAGTGCGTTGCAGTATTTCCCCTGGCTCATCGCTGAAGCCCGGCGCAGTATAGAAAAGAAAGAATTGATGCCCGGCCGCTTCATCCGGGTGCGCAACATGGCCGAACAGGAGACCGACAATGGCGATCTAATGGCCACCGCCGCAGCGATGCAAATCATCGGTGCCACCTATGTTGAAACTCTGGACACCAGGGGAACCGACGGCTCCAACGTTCATCTCGGCGGTCCGGAAACCATCACCGGCTATTTTGGCGGCGTGGGGCAGCCCAACGAATACCCCATCAAATGGGTTAAAGAATATCTTAAATTCTATACCCAATATGGCGTGCGCCAGGTGCTCAACATCAACGCCGGGACTGTCCTGGTGGGATATCTGCTTCATAAACTGGGGGTCAATAACGAGTTTAAAATCTCGGTTTATATGGGCAATGATAATCCGTTTTCGATTCTGTGGACGCTGATCACCGCCCGGCTTTTTGCCCGCGATGACGGCAGCACCTCTTTAATCGGATTTAATCTGTCCAACTCCGTAAACAACGAAACCATTCGCCGGGCGGCAGCCATTCGCAAGGCCCTGGGACTTGAAAAGGTGGTCCGCTTTGAGCACCACATCACCGAAACCTGGAAGTCCATTGTCCGCCAGCCCTATAATCGCAGGGCGGAACTGGTTGAAGTCGCCAAGGAGGTACCCAACATTTCAGCCAAACATGAAGGCGGCGAAGTGGATGTCGAAAAAGAGCTGGAGCACCCGTCGGATATCCTCGAGTACTTTTTGGCTAAAAAAGACGTAGAAAACCAGGAACTGATGCCGGCCCTTGAACGAAATTACATTGAAAAGCATCGCTCCGTGAATCTAACGGCAGATGCCTTAACCAAAGCCGGTATCGGTGTCATATGCGCCACCGGGCTTCACAGCACCTCTTAAAACATGTCACTTACCGAAATCCTGTCTCTGCCCATCGTGTCGCTTCTGGCCTTCTTTTTAAAAGGCATCGCCGGTATCGGCGTCAGCACGGTGGCCGTGCCGATCTTATCTCTGATCATCGGCGCCAAACAGATCGTTGTTCTTTCCTCCATCGTCAATTCCATCGGCGGACTTTTAATGTACCGGATCGACCCTCAGCCGGCGCCGCGCCGCTACTGGTGGCCGATTGCCATTTTAATGATCCTCGGTGCCGTGTTTGGCGGGATTGCCCTGAAACTGACCCCGCTAAAAAGCTTTGAAAAAATCCTAGGAATCGCGATACTGGCTGCCGGAATATGGTTTATCATCTGGCGGGGAAAACAGAAAACCAATTCATTTCTGGACAAGCTGCCTGAAAAAAGTTGTTTTAGAGATTATGTGATCGGGTTTCTGGGTGGCGTAGCCGGCGGGTTTGTCGGAATTAATTCTCCGATATTTATTCTCTATTTTGGAAGCCGGCTAGCCAAGGGCCCCCTGCGCCGACTGCTGGTTTTGATCCTTTTGCCCCTCGCGGTTTCAAATGTCGCAATTTATACCGCTTTAGGTTTGATGAGCACACAGATTGTGCTTTACAGCCTCATTTCTCTGCCCGGATTGCTGCTGGGAATCTATGTGGGTAACCGTACATTTTTTCGGATTTCAGAAAAAGTTTTCGGGGCGATCCTGGGCGGCGTTCTTGTTTTGCTCTCCTGGGGACTGATTTTATAGAATTTGAAAACACCTCTATTTAGAAGCCATCACAAAAATAGAATTTTGGTTCCAGATTCCGTCTTCGCCTAAAGGCTTCGCCGGGACACGCGCGGCGGGGCCGAGTTTAAAACCGCAGGCAACCTTTTGGTTGTCGAGGATTTGAAACGAGGCACCAACAAAGCTATCGGGCCAAAAGACATTTTTGAGATGGCTTCTAGAATTTAACCCGATCCTTACCTTTAAGATTCAGTATCTTTCGGGCTTCATCCGGGGTGGCCGGTTCCAAATCATGCTCTTTGCCTATGCGAACGATTTTTTCAACCTGCTCACCGCTGCTTTTCGCCAGAACCCCTTTTTCCAAGTAAAGATTATCCTCGAGTCCAACCCTTGCAAAACCGCCCATTAAAAGAGCAGTATTGCACATCTTGAATTGATTTCTGCCGGCAGCGCATACCGACCATACAAAGTCATCGCCGATAATCTCGCGGGCCGAATTGCGCAGAAACACCAGATTATTTACGGTTGCCTGCATCCCGCCTAATATTCCCAACACAAATTGCAGGTATATGGGTTTCTTGATATTGCCTTTTTCGAGCAAGAAGGCAATATTGTTCAACATGCCAGAATCATAAATCTCAAATTCGGGTTTGGTATCCTCCGCATTGAAAAATTCGCTAAACTCCCGCAGCGTTTTAAACGTATTTGGAAAAATGAAGTCCTCACTCATATCAAGATACTGAGGTTCCCAATCGTAATTGAACTCCTTGATTCTTTCCAACAGCGGATGCAACGCGAAATTTAAGGAACCCGCATTGAGGGATGCCAGTTCCGGACTATATGTTTTTACAACTAAGACCCGTTGTTCAACCGTCATGCCAAATCCGCCGCCGGTCGTGGTGCAAATAACCGCCTCACACTTGCTTTTGATCTTGGATAAAATTTCTCCGAACAGGTTGCTGTCGGCAGAGGGTTGTCCGGTTTCAGGATTGCGGGCATGAACATGAACCACTGCCGCCCCCGCTTCATAGGCCCGGCGAGCTTCTTCTGCGAGCTCATCCGGCGTGATCGGTAAATACGGAGACATGGTGGGGGTATGAATCGCTCCTGTCAGTGCTGCCGTTACAATGAATTTATCCATCTTTTTCTCCTCCTCTTTCTGAGTCGTTACGATCTGACTCAAAGACCGTAACACCCCCATCGCGCAATAAATAAAAAATTTGAAACCCGCCTGGAATCCATCTCAAAAATGTGGTTAAGGGTTCATGGCTCCCGCCGACCGGCGGGATTTCGCATCAGATCATTATATATTTAGGTGCTCAAAAGGCGTTGGTTCGGCGAAAAAGCGGAGCATACACGTTAGTATGTGAGCATTTTGAGACGGGCCGCAACACGGCCATGGGCATTTAAACGCATTTTTGAGATGGGTTCTATTTCCAGTGCACCATGGGAAGCCCTGCAACCGGAGATCGAAAATAAGGAATACGTGTTCCCCGCAGACTGCCGATGTAAACAGTTTTGAGGTCTGCACCGCCAAAGGTCACACTGGCAAACCAGGGGGCAATCGTGCCACCAGCGGCCAGCATGTCATCCGGAGTGACCTGGTCATTGACAAAGGCTTTTTCCAGAGCAAGTGCCGCTTGCTCGTTGGTGTCATCCAGGATCACGTGAAAATCCCCTTCCGGGGTAATCGCAAACACCTGATCGACCATCACCAGGGTTCCCCAAAGGTTTCCGTAAGCATCGAAGGCAATTCCGTCCGGAAATCCATATTTGCCCAGCTTGGAGGGGCCGTATATCTCCCGCTGCGTCAGTGACCCATCTGGCAAAAGGCGCATTCTGGAGATACACTGACCACAGGTTTCAACGATATAGAGATACTCTTCTTTGGCATCCAGCCGAATTTCGTTGGTAAACCGAAAGCCGTCGGCAACGATCCGCAGCTCTCCCTGATCCGCCAATGCAATATAGCCGTCGGCAATCCCGGGGCTAATGGCGGTCATCCAATTTTTGATACGGGTCGAGATTGTCAGCCAGATGCGATTTTGGCGGTCCCGCAGGACGAAGTTCACCTTGCCGATGGGCTTGCCGTCAATGCTGTCATAGAGCAACCGGGTTTGACCATCACGTGTCATCACTTCAAGCACATCGGTTCCGAAATTAGAGATCAGGATGTCGCCGTTTTCGGCAAATGCCAGGCCGTTGGGCAGGGTGCCTTCCGTAAATCGTCTGGCGTCATCGTCCACTTGCGTAAAAGACTCATCAAAGGATTGGGTAACAATCTGCTGGCTGCCGTCGGCCAATATCTTAACCACACCGCCACGTGCATCCGCCGACCACAGCGTGCCATTCGGTTCGGCCAGAATACACTCCGGGCGTTGCAAACCGGATCCGATGTACTGGATGTCGGCCGGATCAACCTGAAAATTTAGAATTGGATTCTTTGTCATGATTCTATCCTCAATCAGCTTATCATACCTTTGAGTTTATTCTGACGAAACCGGTATCGATCTTTTTTAAAAAATTCCATAATGCCGTTGGGCAAATAAATGATGACACCGATAAACAAACAGCCGTAAATAATTCTGGCAAGCTCAGCCTTAACAAAGGTGGAGAGCCCTTCATTGATCAGCGTCAGCAAAACGGCTCCGACAATCGGCCCCATCAGCGTGCCGCCTCCGCCAAATAAAGCCATCAGAACAATTAAAATTGAAATCATCATGTCAAACACGATGTCCGGGTGAATATACGTCAGATAGTAGGCATAGATGCCGCCTGCCATTCCCGGGCAAAATGCAGAAAGCGCAAATGCCTGCATCTTGAGCCGGGGAGCATTGATGGCCATTGTTTGGGCCACCTCTTCGTCTTCTTTTATGGCCCGCAGTCCGGCACCAAATTTTGAGCGACCGGTCCAGTATGAAAATGCAATCGCTAAAACCATGGTTGCCAGCATGGCTTCAAATAAAATGGCTCGAATCGTTTCGATGGGCAGTTCCGGAGATTTCAACCACAATCCCTCCGGTCCCCCGAGTATATCCAGATTCTTGACTCCCAGATCCACAACAAAGGCAAAACACAGCGTCACCACCGCAAAGTAAGGTCCTCTGAGCCGAAGGCATGGGTAGCCGACCACGATGGCAACCAGCATGGCCATAAATCCGGCCGGTATAGCGGACAGTATCGTCCAAAAATGTGAAAGCTGAAACCCTTTGGCCATCAGTGCAGTGGTGTAAGCACCAATGCCGAAAAAAGCAACATGCCCGAAAGAGAGATAACCCGCAAAGCCGCCGATCAGGTTCCAGGAAGTCGACAAAGAAACAAACATGCAAACAATAAAGAACAGGGATACGAAATAGACCGGCAGTCCTACCCAGGGGAAAACGACCAGGCATGCAAGTGTAAGGCTGCTCACAGCGAATATTCGTCGGCTTGATGAAAAAATCATGCTCAGACCTCGCTTTGAAATAGGCCCTGCGGTCTAAAAATTAAAATGATCATAAGCAGCCCAAAGGTCAGGAGGTTCACCCACTGATAGGGCAGGAAAGCCAGCGACAAGCCCGTAATCAAACCGACAATCAGGCCGGCCAAAGCAGTGCCCAGCACATTTCCGACGCCGCCGACGATGACCACCAGAAACAAATAAATCAGCCAGAGATTATGGGTATGAGGGTCAAACGTGTATAAAAAAGCCATGCAAATCCCGCCGGCTCCGGCCGAGGCTACCGCCAGGCCAAAGGTAATCATGCTGATGCTGGTGAGATTCACCCCGTAAAGCTGGGCTGCCTCGGGCTGCTGCCAGGCTGCCCGTACTGCTTTGCCCGTGTAAGTTTTCTTGAGAAAAAATTGAAGCAGCAAAATACCGATCACGGCAATAAAAAATCCGGCCAATCGCGGATATTGAAAATAGAACGGTCCCAGGACGAAAACCTTGTTGGTGTAGCCGGTGGTCATCACTCGTGGATCCGGACTCCAGATCAGCAGCATCAGGTTTTCCAGGATAATGGCAATGCCGAAAGTCAGGATCATGGAGGAAACGATCACCTCCTTGGCCTGGGTGATGGGTGCAATTAGAAAACGGTAAATAAAGCAGGCAATCAAAAATAGAAATGGAGTGACAATCACCACCGACACAATGGGATCGATCCCCAGCCACTGCAAAAGAGAATAGGCCAGAAAGGCAGCCAGCAGCCCGAATGCCGCATGCGAAATATTGATGACATTCATGACGCCCCATGACAGAGAAAACCCGACGCCCAGCAGGGCATAGATCGACCCCATCATGATGCCGCTGAACAATGATTGTAAAACAAGTATTGAATTCATGAATCGCTTTGTTACGCCAATGGACGATCACGCCTGTGAGATGCGACTTGAGGTCCGCTTTACCTGCCGGCCATCGCTAGTTATTCAAGCGGGCCGGGCGGGATTAAGGTCGACGGCAGGGTAAAAAGAATTCATTTACGTCAAATCTCCTGCCGTCGGCCTCCAGTTTAACATCGGGTGCCATCCATTCAGAAAACCGTCTTATTTCCATGCGGGCTTCGGATACACCGGATCATGCGTTCTAACCTCTTTGGGCCAGACCAGCTCCACCTGACCGTTAATTACCTGGGTGCAGAAATCGATGGGCTTTGGCAGGCCTTTTTCATCAAAACTCATCGGACCGGCGATGGTATGAACCGTGTTGGATTTAAGCCAATCTCTGATTTCAGTCTGATCGAGACTGCCGGCACCCTCAACGCCCTGGGAAAGGGTCTGCATCCAGGCATAGCCAAAGCCAAAATACAGCGGATACCCGTCCAAATTGTATTCTTTTTTGACGTAGGCATTGAGTTTGTCGTTTCCGGGATAGTTCAGCTTGTTGTGCAATGAAGTGCCGGAAAAGACAAAATCACCGTCTTTGCCGAGTTCCTTAACCCAGGCCGGGATAACAGAACCGACTCCCTGAAGGATGGCTTTGGGATTATAATCCAGCGCTTTGGCCGCCCGAATGGTCATTACACCATCGGCAAAAAATCCGTTAGAAAACAGGATATCGCAATTGAGCTGCTTGGCTTTCATAATCAGCGGCGTGGCATCGGGCAGCGGCAAATTATATTTTTCATTAATAACCTGCTTGACACCCAAATCTTTGGACATGCGGTTGATGGAGTCTGTCAGTGAAGCGCCGATGGGATTGTTCATGGTGTATACGGCTGCCCTTTGCGGGCGCTGTTCGGCGGGCACCGTTTTGAGCCATTGATAAAATCCTTCATACCACCATTCACCCATCAACGGGGGACCGCCGATGGAATAGGTGTATCCCTGCTCAAAACTCTTCATGTGGCCCCCCATGGACACATAGACGTATTTGTATTTCTCGGCCAACGGCATCACGGCCCGGGCGGCGGTTCCCGGATAGCCGCCGAAAAGCAAATCCACTTTATCCACTGTAATTGCCTTTTCGGCAAAGGTGACCGCCTTTTTGGCATCCGATTCATCGTCATAGATGATAAATTCCACTTGGCGACCGAGCAGTCCACCCTGAGCGTTGGTTTCAGCCGCCCAGTACTGCATGCCTTTTTCAATCCATTTGGCTGTTTCGGCAAATCTGCCGGTCAACGGCAGCGATCCACCAATAACGATTGGTTTCTGCTGGGCCCCAGCTGCCGGGCTGACAATTAAAACGGTTGCAGCAATCAGGGCCAAAAATAGTGTTTTTTGAGCTGTCGTGATTTTCATGGTGTCCCTCCTTATTCTAAGGTAATCAATTGCTAGAAGCTATTTCAAAAATGTCTTTTGGCTCAATATCTTTGTTGGAAGCTTCGTTTCAAATCCTCGACAACCAACAGGTTGCCTGCGGTTTGAAACTCGGCTCCGCCGCGATCTTGAACCAAAATCCTATTTGCGCCGGACCGGCCAAGGTAATTTTTCCGTTTTCAAGCACATAGGCATAGTGGGCAATCGAAAGCGCGTGTAAGACTTCCTGGGATATTAAAAGCATCGTTATGCCGCGTTGATTCAGATTTTCAATCACCTGAAAAATTTCGGCTGCCATAAGCGGCGCCAGACCCAGCGACGGTTCGTCGAGCATCAATAGCTTCGGACCCGCCATGATGGCCCGGGCGACCGCAACCATTTGCTGTTCGCCTCCGGAAAGTCGGCCGGCTATCTGGCGGCGCCGTTCAGCCAGACGGGGAAAGATATCAAAAACAACACGCAAATTTTCGGCAATCTGCGCCCTGGCCGTCGGAAGATAGGCCCCCATCTCGAGATTTTCTTCAACCGTCATCTTGGTGAATAATTTGCGGCCTTCGGGCACCTGAATAATTCCGCCCTGGCAAATCATATCCGGCGAGGTTCCTGAAATTCGACTCCCCTGCCACGAGACTTGGCCTCCGGTTGGCGACTTCAATCCGGAAATCGTATTCAAAAGAGTGGTTTTGCCTGCCCCGTTTGATCCGATAAGTGCCACCAAATCCCCTGCTTTGATTTCTAGCGAAACCCCCCGCAATGCCCGAAGCTCGTCATAGTGAACCACCAGATTTTCAACGGTCAGCATAGCCCGCTCCTAGATAGGCTCGAATGACTTCGGGTTCATTGGCGACGGTTTGCGGATCACCGTCAGCAATTTTATTTCCATTATGAAGCGCCATCACCCGCGAACAAGTACCCATAATCGCCTTCATCACATGTTCGATCATGAAAACCGTAATATTGAATTCATCCCGAATTCTGAAGGTCAGTTCAATGGCGTCTTCGATCTCCCTGCGGTTGAGTCCTGCAAAAACTTCATCCAGAAGAATAATTTCCGGGTTTCCGGCCAGGGCCCGCGCCACCTCGAGCCGTTTGCGGTCTTCCAGAGCCAGTTTGCCGGGAAGAAAATAGGATTTATCAGCCAGACCGGTAAATTCCAGGATTTCGGCGGCCTTTTCGGCGGCCCTTTGCGGTTCATCGATATCCGTGCGACCATACATCACACCAATCGCAACGTTTTCAACCAAGCTCAGATCCATTAGCGGTCTGACGATTTGAAAGGTACGCCCGATGCCCATTTGCGCAATTCGATAAGGCGGCAGTCCGCTGATCACCTGACCTTCAAATGAAATATGTCCGGATTCCGGTTTGTATAGGCCGCAAATGACATTAAAAAGCGTTGTTTTCCCCGAGCCGTTGGGGCCGATGAGTCCGACGATATCGCCCCGCTGAACCTCGAAATCGACATCCGACAAAGCGAGCAACCCGCCGAATCGTTTGGTAATTTTGGTGCCTTTCAGCATCGCTCTATTCTTCAATGATGGCCACCGGCCGGGCCCAACCCGCGCTGGCCCCCTTGATTTTAACCGGAAAACAGCACACGGTGAATCCATGGGGTCGGCCAATTGCGGCTAAATTGGCCAATTTCTCCATGTGACAGTAGCCGATTTCGATGCCGGCAAAATGCGCCTCCCAGATCACTTTCGGATCACCGCTCTCTTTAAATTCTTTAGCCTGGAAGGGAAGCGGTCGGTCCCAACTCCAGGCATCGATGCCCACCACCTTCACCCCCTGCCCGGTAAGAAACAGGGTGCTCTCCCGGTCCATACCGGCGCCTTTGACAAGATATTGCTCGGTGCCCCAGGCCGCATCGGCTCCGGTCTGGACCAGTACAATGTCGAAGGGCTTAATTTGGTAATCGATTCGCTTCAGTTCATCTTTGACGTCTTTGACCGTAATGCGCTCTCCATCCGCTTTTTGACGAAAATCCAAAAGCACGCCGTCATTAAGACACCATTCCAGCGGAATTTCATCAACAGTCAAAGCGCGCTGTCCTTTGTCCATGGTCGGATGATAGTGATAAGGAGCGTCCAGGTGGGTGCCGGAATGGGTGGTCAGCGTGATAAACTCCATCGCCCATCCCAGACCGTCGGGCAACTCTTCTTTTTTTAAGCCCGGATAGAAATCTTTCATCTGTTCGGCTCCCATTGTATGATCGACATAATCGATCTTTGGAATCATCATGGGGGGATCGCTGGGAAGTTCGGGTTCGATGCTGATGCTCAGGTCAACAAAACGTTTATTGGTCATAACGCCTCCTTTTTTATCCGGACCGGGAAAAGAAAAACTGCCATTGTACGTCGGGCAGCTACGATTTTGGATACGGCAAATCCCCGCCCTGCGCCTGTCGGATATGACCCTGGATATGAGTTGCAAGGACCTGAATATCAATAAATACTTCATGTAACAGCAAGATAGTATTTGTCAATGAATTTTTGATTAAAATCAATTATTATAAACTGCCAACGGTGTATGGTCATTTAGAGTCTTAATAATAATTTCTTTACGTTTTATGAAAAAAATTTTTTTCATCACGAAAACACGAAATCTAAAACGCGCAGCGCAGGCGCTCCCGCAGCGCCAGCGCTTGCGCGGCGTGTGCGCCGCGTGAGCACGAAATTTATATTATTCTTTTTCGTGTTTTTACCTGCCCTGTTAAACCTTTTTTTCCGTTTAACCGGGGTCTTTTCGCCTGCCCAGTTAAACCTTTTTTTCCGTTTAACCGGGGTGCTTTCGTGATTAATTAATCTTTTTTGGTTCCCCGATAAATCGGGATTTACGCTTTGCTCCAACCGGCTTATGCGGGTGGGGAAAGATCGATTCAATAAAAGGAAAACACCTAAACTCAAATGCTGAAAAACCTAACCCAAAACAATATTCAAATTTACCGTAAAATTATTCAGTTTCTTTTTCTGTCCGTTGTCGTTCTCATCGGTGTTCAGTTTGTCCTATTTGTCGACCAGCTGGAAAAAGGGTTACTGCCGACGATCACGCGCCCCGCAGGAATCGAAGCCTTCTTGCCGATCAGTTCCCTGATCAGCTTTAAATACTGGCTGGTTACCGGAATCTTTAACTCTATCCATCCTTCCGGCCTGCTAATCTTTTTGATCATACTGTCTACTGCCCTGTTGCTGAAACGCGGTTTTTGCAGCTGGGTGTGTCCGTTGGGCCTGCTGACGGAGTATTTAAATCGGCTTCACCGGTTTATATTCGGCAAAGACATCAAGGTTCCTATCTGGCTGGATTACCCGCTGCGCAGTTTAAAATATCTGCTGCTTTTATTTTTTATCTGGGCGATCATCATTAAGATGAACGTCCGCGATTTGGATTATTTTATCTACAGTCCTTACAATATGGTGGCCGATATAAAGATGCTGTATTTTTTTAAAAATATCTCGGCTTTGGCCTTCTGGGTGCTGGTGGCTTTGTTTGTCTTATCCATTTTAATCCGCAATTTTTGGTGCCGCTACCTCTGCCCGTATGGCGCCCTGCTGGGTGGGCTCAGCTTTATAAGCATTTTTAAGATCCACCGCAACGAAGATACCTGTACCCAGTGCCGGCAGTGCACACGCATCTGCCCGGTGGACATAAAAGTCCATAACGCCATCGGCGTGATCTCCGATGAGTGTCATGCCTGTCTCAAATGCGTGGCTGTTTGTCCGGAAAAAGACACCCTCTATATTTCATCCGGCACGCGATCGGGCATCTTAAAACCGGTGATCTATGCGGTGATCATTTGTTTGCTTTTTGCAGGAGGCTCGGTCATCGGCAGGTTAACCGGACACTGGCAAACCCGGATCTCAAATTATGAATATTCTTTCCATATCGCCCATCTGGACACTCCGTTTTATCAGCACAACCGGGGGCAGGTACCGGCCTACAATAAGCAAGCCTGGATGATGATGATGGAAAAAATTAAAACGTCCAAGAAAATCTGGCGCAAAGGGCAAGGGTTGAAAAACTAAAGGGCTGAGGTTTAAGGACTGAGGACTGAGTAATTTAATTTCAACCTTCAGGTGTCAGTCATCGGGTTCAAAGGTTCACCGTTCAGAGGTTCAAGGCTTCAACGTTCATGGGTTAATCATCCCAGCTTCCAAGCCTATGAGCTATCAGCTATGAGCTATTTGCCTGAAACCTATGTTTTTAGGCACTTTTAGAGA
>JARRJQ010000077.1:0-15236 GCA_037388985.1 Desulfobacterales bacterium
AAACCACTTCTAGAAAGGTTAACAATCAATGGGAACACTTGAACTTTTTGATTTAAGCGGCAAAGCAGCTATTGTCACCGGCGGTGGGAGAGGCCTGGGATTTGTCCTGGCCGAAGCGCTGGCGGAGGCCGGCTGTGATCTTATGCTTTGTTCCAGAAAAGCAGTCAATTGTGAAGAAGCCGCCCGGAAACTAAAGCGACTGGGCGTCAATGCAGTCGGCAAAAGGTGTGATATTACCGATTCTTCCGATGTGGCTGAGCTACGGGACGCTGCCTTGAAGGCGTTCGGCAAAATTGACATCCTCATCAACAACTCCGGTGCCGCTTGGGGCGCACCAACGGAAGACTATCCGCTTAAAGGCTGGCAAAAGGTTATCAATGTCAATGTTACCGGGACGTTTTTGTGCTCTCAAATCATCGGTAAATCTATGATCACTGAAGGAAAAGGGAAGATCATCAATTTGAGCTCTATCTTCAGCACCGTCGGCGCACCTTCCAATGTCATGGACGCCATTGCCTACAATACGAGCAAGGGAGCGGTTGAAGCCTTTACAAAGGATCTGGCCGTCAAATGGGCAAAATATCAAATTTGCGTCAATACAATCGCGCCGTCGTTTATTGAGACCGACCTGACGCGCGAGACGATGCAAAAGGGCGGCAAGCACATCCTCGATCTAGTGCCGATGGGACGATTTGGCGTACCCGCAGATCTTAAGGGTGCCGTAATTTTTTTGAGTTCCGCCGCTTCTGATTATATCACCGGAACCACGATTTATGTTGATGGCGGCTACCGGGCGATGTAGGCCTGGAAGCCCGGGAGGCGGACGATAAGCCAGTTAATGTATGTATTGGGAGAAATTGAATGTCTGAAAATATGAACGGCGGTCATTTCCTTATCAAATCGACTTCAGAGACAGCCATTTTTACCCCGGAAGATTTTACTAAAGAAAACAAAGCGATTGCAAAATCAGTAAAGGAATTTATCGCCGGTGAAATCCAGAGCAGGGGTGATGAGGTTGAGCATGTCAACAATGCGCTCAGCCGCGAACTCATGCTGAAAGCCGGCGAGATCGGGCTCCTGGCTGCTGATATACCGGAAGAATACGATGGAATGGCTCTGGATAAAGTCAGCTCATTGATCATCTCCGACAGTTTAGGACAAGGCGCCGGATCTTTTACCATCACCGAGCTCAATCACACCGGCATCGGAACCCTGCCACTGGCGTTTTTCGGAACCGAAGACCAGAAAAAGCGTTATTTGCCGGGGCTTTCCTCCGGTGAATTGATCGGTGCCTTTGGATTGACCGAGCCGGATGCAGGCTCGGACGCACTAAACCCAAGCACCTCAGCGGTTCTGAGTGAAGACGGGAAGCACTATATTCTCAACGGTTCCAAATGCTTTATCACCAATGCCGGTTTTGCCGATCTTATTTTTGCTTTCGCCAAAGTGGACGCAAAGGCTTTTACCGCGTTTATTGTCGAATTTGACTCTGATGGCATTTCCACTGATGCAGAAGAAATCAAGATGGGCATGAAAGGGACATCCACCCGCATGGTTAATTTCAACAATGTAAAGGTGCCGGTGGAAAATGTACTGGGAGAGGTCGGCAAGGGCCACGTGGTGGCTTTAAATGCGTTGAACATGGGGCGATTTAAAGTCGGCGCCGTCTGTGTGGGAAATGCCCGGGGCACTTTTAGCGAGGCGGTTAAATACGCCCGGCAGCGGGTCCAGTTCGGGCAGCCGATTTGTGAATTTGGCCTGATCAAAGAGCAAATTGGTGAAATGGCAATCCGTGTGTTTGCCGGTGAGAGCATGATGTATCGCACGGCCGGCATGATTGACCGAATGATAAAAAAAGAGGGGGATATATCCGCAGAAGACATCGGGCGGGTTACCGCTGCAGCGCTGTCAGAATACCTGATTGAATGCTCGATCATGAAGATATTCGGTTCCGAGGTTCAGGGCTATGTGGCGGACGAGTCTGTTCAAATCTTTGGCGGTTACGGCTACATATACGAAAACCCTGCTGAACTGGCTTACCGCAATGCCCGCATTAATCGCATATGGGAGGGAACCAACGAGATCAACCGGATCACAATTACCAATACGCTGTTAAAACGTGCAACCCAGGGGCGTCTGGCGCTTAAAATGGACCCGGACGCAAGGTCGAATGGTTCTGAAAACCTGATGCCCCTTACCGAAAGCGACGCAGATGCGCTGGAAACCCAGAATGATATGCTGAATATCGCCAAAACCGTTACAGTTAATTTGATCTGCGATGCCATCATTCGATTCAATGGAGATCTAAGGCCTCACCAGGAACTGGCAGGGATTTTCAGTGATATGCTTATAGAAATCTATGCCTTTGAAAGCGCCTATCTGCGGACCTGCAAAATGAATGCGAATCCAAAGGTAAAAGATAAAGACACGGCTTTACAAATCACAAAAGTATTGGCTGCAAGGCTGTTTGACAAGTTACAATCACTCGCATTCAGAGCATTACCCGCCGTGCAGGAGGGTCAATCTTTTGTTGAGAGGCAAACGTCAATCGCAAGATTATTTTCACCACCACCGATTGACACCATCGCACTAAACCGTCAGATTGCCGATAGATGTGTTCAGAAAAAGGGCTATCCGTTTAAAACTATTTGAGGTTTTTTATCCACGGCGGCTTGCGGCTTGGCTCAAAGGGTTGAACCCTAGCCAAACATATTCACTACAAAAGGACGATGACACGATGAAACAACTGTTGGAAGGATTTACGCCATATAAAGACGATGATGCCGACACTTACAACCGAGAAGGCTGGTGGCCGGGTCTGACTTTTGGTGATATTCTTGACCGAGCTGCAGAGAGGTACCCGGACAAGGCGGCCTTTATTGATACGACCCATCGCCTGACATATGCCCAGACCCGGGATCTGGCCAACAAAGTGGCGATTGCCTTAATGGACCTGGGGCTTTCACCTACCGATCGCGTCCTGCTGCAATTACCCAACTGGAACGAGTTTGCCGTTGTGTATTTCGGTATTCAGAAAGCCGGCGCCATCGACACGCTGCTGATCGACCGCTACCGGCCCTATGAAATCGGACATATCAGCCGCCTGAGCGGAGCAACTACCTGGATTATTGCAGAGAAGTATCAAAAAATAAACTACCTTCCGATTATCAGTGAAGTGCTTGCGGAAAATCCCCTCATAAAAAACGTTATTCTCGTGCGCGGTAGCACCGATTCACCCTATCTGAGCCTGGAAAAGCTCATAGCAGATGTCCAGCTGACGGCTGAAAATCTCGAGCGGCTTTCCCAAAGGCGCCCTGACCCGATGCAGGTGTCCCATATGGGCCCCACCGGCGGTACAACCGGCCTGCCAAAAATCGTGCCGCGTACCCACAATGATCTGATCTGCGGTTCGGAATGCGCCGCCCGGGCCTGGGATATGTGTGAAAAAGATATCTCTCTGATCGCAGGCCCCATAGGCCATGATTTGTCTTTTACCAAAGGATTTCTGGGCAGTGTGCTCACGGGCGGCACCACCGTTTTTCTGGACTCCACTGACCTCGACGATATCTGCAGGACCATCGAAACGGAAAAAGTCACGACCATCGTATGGGTGCCCACGCTGGCCAAGCGACTGGTCACTTTTGACAGGCTGGCCGACTATGATCTGAGCTCCCTGCAGAGAATGCACTGCGGAGGTGGGGCCAGCCAGCCGGAACTGATCCGCAGTGTCCAGGACAAGCTCGCCTGTCGGTATCATAATGGTTACGGGGCTACCGAAGGAATGACTACCCTGACCCGCGCCGATGATTCCCAGGAAACCATGTTGAATACCGTAGGCAAGCCCACCTGTCCTCATGACACATACAAGGTCGTCGATTTCAATGGGAAGCAGCTACCGACCGGTGCTTCGGGTGAACTTTTGATCAAAGGCCCGGGGGTGTTTACGGGATACTATAAGAACCCGGAAGAAAACGAAAAGGCCTTTACGCCAGACGGGTTTTTCAAGACCGGGGATGTGGCCAAGATCGATACAAAAGGCTATGTCACACTCACCGGCCGCATCAAGGAGATGATCAATCGCGGCGGGGAAAGTATCAGTGCTGTAGAGATCGAAAGACTGATCAGCGACCATCCGGACGTTCAGATGGTAGCGGTGGTAGCCATGCCGGACAAGGATCTGGGCGAGCGTGCCTGTGCCTATATTCAGGCTCGACCCGGTGTGAAACTTGATTTTGAAGGCGTCATTGCTTTTTTGAAAGCCCGTCAGGTGTCGGTGCTGCAACTTCCGGAACGCATCGAATTTGTGGATGAGATGCCCCTGACGAAAGCGGGAAAAATGGACAAACAAGCACTGGTAAAGGATATAACCGACAAAGTGTCTTCCAAAGCCTAAAAGCCGTATAGAAAATCCAGTTGCCAGTCGCCTACCATAAACTTTTCGTCCAATTATTCTCGATTTAATCGCTGCATGAATCATTCCTCGCGAAATCCGCGTCCGCCGCAGGCGGATGCATAAGGGCTCGGTGCAAAAAAACAGTAAAGGGATATTATAACAATACTTCAGCTTAAGCGTAGAGCTTTTCCGAGATCCGCAGCACCTTGCCGATCCCTGTTCTTTTACACCGATCCCTAATGCACTCAAACAATGCGCGGTATTGGCGAGCAATCATTCATTGCGCTGCCTGCAAGACCTTGAGTGAAAAACTCCCCGATCCTTAGTTTAATTAGAGGTGGTTTCAAAACCTCAGATCAGGTTAAAGGGCAAGGCGTCCTCAGAATTTAAAGCGGAGCGTACACGCTAGTACGTGAGCATTTAAATTCGCGGGACAACACAGCCATTGGACCTCAGATGGGGTTTTGAAACCACTTCTAAGAGAGGAGGACAAAGTATATGGATGATCTTTTGAAGCTTATGAAAACCAGGAGAAGCATTCGGCGATACCAGGACAAGGATGTCCCCGATGAACTTCTGGAAAAGATTATGGAGGCGGGCCGATGGGCCCCTTCGGGCGATAACGGGCAGCCATGGCGTTTCATCGTTGTGAGGGATATGGAGACCAAAATGGCATTGAGCAGGATCGCCACGGAGGGCAGCGGGAGACGTTTCACTGCGGAATACTTCACGGGGCGTCTGGATGAACGTTTTGAAGGCCTCAAGGATGAAGAGAAAAAAGCCAGGGTCTACCAAAAGCTGCGCTCAGGAGCGGTTTCGTCCTTTCTGGTTGACGCGCCGGTTATTATCGTGGTCTGTGCCTGCCTGGACGTCTGGGATGTTTCTTACGATGTCGCCCTGGCGACCCAGAATATGCAGTTGATGGCGCATGCTCTCGGCTTGGGGACCTGCGTCGTTGTGGCTCCGGTCTGCGATATGATAGATGAGGTCGAGGCTGCGAAGCTGCTCAAGATCCCTCATGGTTACAAGGTCGCTCTGCCGCTGGCCGTCGGCTATCCGGCTGAAAACCCGCGGCCGAGGCCCAGGTGGGCCCTTGAGGATATTGTATACTATGAGGAATTTGGAAAAAGGAGGGGACAATGATAGATCAAACCTATTTTCAGGATACCTTCGCTGCCCTCGCGAAATCCCTTTACTATGAAAGGGGCCGGGGAGCCTATTTCAGGGTGACCATGGTCGGCAGGGATTATATCGATCGCCGTGAAATCAAAGGGAACACATCGGAAACGGTCATTGGGAACTGTATTGATGTCTTGGTTGAAAATAATATCATTGGAAAGGCTACATACAAAAAGGATGCAAGCGACACCTTTTTTACTTTTGAGGTAAAGGGTTGCGCCCATCTGCCCGTGGAGGCATGGCTGAAAGATGAGGGGGTCCCGGCCTTTGTCTGTCCGCCGATCAATATGATCCTTTACAAAATCAGACAACACATCGATCTTGCGGTTGAGATTGCGGACATTACCGTTGACCAGAAAGAGGGCAGGTGTATCGTGCGGGTCGTGATTTTTAAACAATAAAATCCGCCGTGCGGATCTTATGCGTCGTCCTGTTCACGGGACTTTTCTTCCACAACAGGTTCTATAGCAACTTTTCAGCGGGCTGATTGATGAAAGAGAAAGGAAATTTGGAATGCTAAAAAAAGTTATTGCACCGGATAATTTACACCGGCCCTTCGGCTATGCGCATGCGATTCAAGTCGACCATACCCTTTATATATCCGGCCAGGTGCCCCTGGATATGGAGCTGAAGGCGGTCAGCGAAGGGGATATCGCCGCACAGACGGAACAGGTTTATGCGAATATGCAGAGGGTCCTTGAGGACGCCGGTGGAAGCATGAGAAGCATTGTCAAACTGAATATTTATTGCACGGATCTGGAGGCCTATGACAAATACACGCGACCTGTTCGGAAAAAATATTTCGGGAACTATTACCCGGCTACAACCGCAGTGGAGGTCAAGCGCTTATACCGGCCGGAGTATATGATTGAAATTGAGGCCGTTGCTGTCCTGGAATTCTGACTAACACAATTTTATATTTCGCGGATCATTTGATGCATTAGTTGGGCTGCAATTTCAGCAAATGCCGCATCATTGATGTGATGATCCACCTCCGTGATTTGAATGTGTTGATCGAGTTTTTCCCTGAGACGTTGTGTGAAAAATAGGTTCATCGGTGGATCGTACAAAGGGCCTTTATCGCGATCTGCTTCCGACCAACCTTTTAAAGGGATTAATATCTTTATATGTGAAGCGTCTTTATTCAATTTTTCGGCTAGTTGATCGGCCAACGTCAAGGTTTCGTCTTGGTTCAAACGAATTGCGGAGCGAAAATCATAAAAAAAGATCTTGCGGTCCTTATATTGCTCTGGAATATTATGACGTGTGAATTCCAGAACCGCACAATCAAGCCCACCCGGCACAATTAGACGGGGTACGGATTTGCCGGGGACCGGCTCAAATCGCTGTGGCCCGATACCAGCGCAATAACCATCCAGCAGGTGGTCGGCAAGTTCGTGGGTTGCCAGATCGAGGATGCCGTCAAAATAACCTTCCGCCGCAAGCTCTTCCATAGCCGTGCCGCCGGTACCGTTGGCATGGAACGCAATCACCTCGTAGCCCAGTTTTTCAAGAGTGCGGCGGGTGGCTTCAGCACCCTGCGTGATAAAGCCGAAAAAGGGCAGGGCGACCCGCTTTTTTTCTTCTTGCGGCTGCCAGCGGCTTTGCACCATGCCGCAGATGGCGGCAGCAGACTTATCCAGGATGCGGCCTGACACACTGTTGACGCCCAGAAGATCGGCAACGCTGTGCATCATCGTGATATCTTTTGTGCCGACTGTTTTGGCCATGTTGCGGGAGGCGACTGTGGAAACCATGACTTTGGGAACCCCCAGGGGAAGTTCATGCATGATGTTTGTTGCAATGTGGGTGCCGGTGCCGCCGCCGGCAGAGATCATTCCTGCAATTTCTTCCCTTTTATAGAGCTTCCTGATGCAGGCCTTGGCTTCCTGGATCATGGCAACAATCGCCTTATCCCGGCTCTTTTTCAATGCTGCGTTGTTTTCGACGACCGACTGGTATAAATCCAGGTCAACTGGCACAGGAGATAACGCTCTGGTGCCGACATTGATTGTGAATGCTTTCAGGCCTTTTTGTTCAATGCGGTTTTTCAGAAAGAAATGCTCTTCGGCTTTGGAGTCGAAAGTGCCGACTACTGCGATGGTTGGTTTTGTGTTCATGTCGCATCCTATGCTGGTATATTTCATTTGCTGAAGCTGCACGTTCTTTTATCCAAGTGACATAGAGCGAAGCGCATAGCGTGATTATTTGTTCCAAAATCCCTTTAAGATTAAAGGATAAGGTTAAATAGGTCATGCTTCTACTCCATGCCCTATGCCTTCTTCAAGCTGGCTTCAGCTTGAAGAAATCGTTTTTATGCCAGACCAGCGGCGGTTTACCGGTATCGTTCTGATTGACGACCCGCCCCATGAACAGGCGATATCCTCTTATTTCCTGGCTGCTTTCGACCTCACATGCCAACCAGGCGGCCGCTCCTTCCGGAATCAGAGCTTTGCCTCTGTCACCGGGGGCTGCCGTAATTTTGAAACGTTCAAATTTATCGGCAGCTTCGCCTTTAAAACTGCCCACCTGCATGGCCAGTTGTTTTTGATCATCTGCTGCGATCACCAAGGTGAACTTGCCGGACTGCGAAATTAACTTTTCAGTCAGATGTCCTGTTGCCACACTGATAACCAGCACAGGCTCTTTTTCCGAAACAAACATGGCGGTTGCAGTCATGATGTCCCTTTTATCCTCGTGGGCGGTACTGACAAACACCACCGAACACGGCAGCCAGTAAAATACATTGTTCTCGTTGCTCATTGCCGTTTGCCTCCTTTTGCTTTTCAAAAAGCTCCTTTTACTGTTCATTTTCACATTTATATAATAAGAGCCTATCTGTAAACTGTAAAATAATTGACTTAAATCCATATCACTGGTTTAATTCTTTTGATGGCGCAATGGTTTAAAATAGAAAGAATCCCGGGTGTGCTGGCTTCGGCTTACGCGAAAGCCACCCGTATGGCGATTGAGAGTTATTATCGGCAGGTTGCCGAGAAGATAGCTGCCCATTTAGAAAGCGGGACCATTTTAGACCTGGGAACAGGGCCAGGGGACCTGCCCATAGAGATCGCCAAAAAATCTCCAGAGATTCAGATCGTTGGTATTGATTTAAGCCGCAAGCTAATTCATATGGCGCGTTCAAATGCATCAACGGCCGGTCTGACAGATCGGTTGAATTTTCAACTGGGCAATGCCGCAGCTCTGGATTTTGAAGATTCATTCTTTGATATGGTTATCAGTACCGGCATGCTGCATTCGATCAAGGAGCCGGCAAAGGTCCTGCAGGAGATTTACAGGGTGTTAAAGACCGGGAGGGAAGCATGGATTTTTGATCCGGCTAAAGTAACTTCTGCGGTAGATCGTAAAAAATGGAAGGCGTCTTTAAATTTACGGGATTTTAATTGTGGCTGTTACAAATACTACGTTTTAATAAGCCGATTAAAGTCTATACGCGAGAACAGGCGATAGCGTTGATCGAAAAAACCGATTTTAAACAGTACCGAATCGATGTGCAGGACGATGAAATAAGAATTAAACTGAAAAAGGCGTAAGGCATAAGGCACAGGGCTCAAGGCATAACGGAGATGGAAGACAAGTCAATTTTTTTGTTGCCAAAATAAGGTAAAATGCCCTGGGCCGTGAACCGTGCGCCATGAGCCATACATCTTTTTGCCTTTAAGACGAAAAATCGGATCCCGATGCGGAGATTTTAGTTATGCACATTTACCAAAAAATTTTTGAATTCGCTGCCTCAGCAGGTGCTTTCGAGGGATATGTTTATCGAAAAACGAAAATAGAGATCGATGTGCCGGCGCTGGCAAACTGGGCGAATAATTTGTTTGACGCTTATCATCATTTGCCGGCGGATGTTGTTAGCGAGTTTCAATCATCGAGCAATCAGACTTTAGGAAGAGCGTTAAAATCACTTATCCCGTTAATTGGTGAGGGACATGAGGTTATCGGCACACTGAAGAAAATGGTTAAAGGTAAATTACCTGAAACCCCAGATGATTTCAAAAAGCAGAAATGGTTTCAGGAATAAATTTTTCCGAATCCTAAAATATTTTTTTAAGAGCAATGGCGGCTTAAGCGGGGCTTTAAAATGAATAATTTGCCACGAAAACACGAAATCAAAAAACCACAAAACTTATGATTTATGATATTTTTCGTATTTTTATACTTTCGTGCTTTCGTGATAAATATTAGCTTTGATTCATTTTCGGGGTCGTGATGGAAGAATACTTGGCCATAACCGGAAAAATCGTCAGCGGTGCCGGGCAGGGCGCTTTCTTTACCCGGATTGATTGGGTACAGCAGCAGTGCAATGAGAAACTGGGCTTTAAACCTTACCCGGGAACACTTAATTTGGAAATATCAGCGGAGGATCTCCCAATTATTGAATCATTGGATAGGGAGACAGGGATTGAATTGATCTCACCGGATCCAAAATTCTGTAATGGGAAAGCTTTTCCTGTATTTCTTGGAAAAATCAGTGCAGCCATTATCATGCCAGAAGAAAAGGTGAGGGCTCATCCGAAAAGCATTATCGAGATCATTGCTCCCTTGAACTTAAAAGTATCACTCAATGTTAAAGATGGTGATTCTGTTCGTGTCGTGCTTATTCATACCCAGACGGGCTAACTGTTCAACCGGATCAAACTAATGCATAATGTGTCTTCTAAACAGAAGAAGTTAAAAATACAAGCGGTCATTTTTGATCTGGATGGAACCTTGATCGATTCAATCGGCATTTACTTTATGATTGTCGAAAACGCACTGGATCGGCTCAATTTGCCGTCTGTTTCGCGTGCCCGCATCCTGGCGGCAGCGGAAAGTGAACATTTTAACTGGGATCTTATTTTACCGGAAGAATTGATGAAACGCAAAACGGAAATCATCGATCGGGCCTGGAAGACTATCGATGAGATCGCGCCGCCGTTGTTTGAAAAAAACGTGAAATTAATACCGAACGCAGACAGGATATTGAAGCGTATTTCTGCCAATGGGCTGAAGATCGGTCTGGTTACCTCAACCCGAAGAACCTATTTGAAAATTAAGATGCAGCCGCTCAAAAGTGCGTCGGTTGCAGAGTTATTTGATGTGATCATTACCGCCGACGACACTCAGAAAAGAAAACCCGCCGCCGAGCCGCTCCTTGCGTGCGCCCGGCAGCTTCATGTGGATCCGGATAAATGCGCCTACGTCGGCGATACGCATACCGATATGCAAGCTGGCCAGGCAGCCGGAATGAAAACTATCGGTGTGTTGACCGGATTTGATGAGCTTGAATTGCTGAAAAAAGAAACGCCTGATGCCATCATTGATAGCATCGGGCGTTTGAATGAAGTGATTGCATTTTAATTTTCAGTATTCAAGCTCATCAAATCCGGTCAACACACCGATAGTTTTCATTCCGGCTGCCTGGCCAGCTTGAACATCACGATCCACGCAGTGTTTGTCTCTTCTTTGAAGGTTGTGGAGGACCAATAGCTCAGCGTATCCCGAAAAGGAACTTCTTTACGCACGGTCGGGCGCAATTCATAATAGAGAACGCTTCGATCCAGCAGCGTTTCAAGCTCGGATGCCGTCGGCAGCCGCCAATCACTTTTGCCGTCCAGGACTAGTGATTCGGCATACTCCAGAGCTTTATGCCATGACATGGCGCCCGGAGATTGAGATTGCCATTCCAGGCCGGTTTTAGGATCTTTCCAGGTAAGTGCTGTTTGCTTCCCCACAGTTCCTTTTTTACACTCTGCCCTGCTGGCCCGCGGCGATTGACTCGGGAAATTTTTCGGGATCTCCCCAGACGATGCAGTGTGTCGGGCATACCAGGCTGCAGGCCGGTGCTTCGTTGCGACCGCGCTTTTCGACACACAGATCGCATTTGACGGCTTTGATGATCTCATGGTTGAATTGCATAACGCCGTATGGACAGGCCTGCACGCAACAACTACCGCAGCTGATGCATCTTTTGGCCGCTTGAATAACCATCTCTTCTGTGAGACCCTGTTGAACTTCATCGAAGTTCGTGATGCGCTTTTTTGCATCAAGGCGCGGCATTTGAACCGGAGCAATTTTATTGTATACCTCTTTCTGAGGGTTGGTTATGGGATTGAGTTCGACTTCGCGGCCGAGTTTAAGGTCTCGGCCCTTTATAAACCGGTCGATGGATATGGCAGCCTGTTTGCCATCTGCAATCGCCTCGATAATGCTTTGCGGACCTCTGACGGCATCTCCGCCGGCGAAGATATCGGGGTCATCGCTTTGCAGTGTCAGGGGATCGACATTCATCGTTCCCCAATCGCTCAGGGTGCAGGCGCATTCCTCAGTAAGGCAGCTCCAATCGGTTTCCTGGCCCAGGGCCGAAATCGCATTGTCGATTTTAATCGTGAATTCGGATCCGCTTAGCGGCTCAGGTTTACGGCGTCCGCTTTCATCGGGTTCGGTCAGTTTCATTTTAACGCATTCGATGGCCTTAACCTTGCCGTTTTTGCCGATGAAGCGCACCGGTTGGGTCAGGGTCTGGATGGTGATCCCTTCTTGTTGACATTCTTCAATTTCTTCGGCATTGGCAGGCATTTCCTCCAGCCCGCGGCGGTAGAGGATAAATGCATTTTCAGCGCCCAGCCTGCGGGCCGATCTGACGGCGTCCATGGCGGTGTTGCCGCCGCCGATGACCGCCACGGTCTTTCCTAGAGGCACCTGCTCTCCGCAGTTGACCTGACGCAAAAAATCCAGTCCGGGATAAACCCCTTCCAGATCCTCACCTTCGAGCCCCAGCTGGATACACTCCTGGGTTCCGACGGCGATGAAAAAGGCCTTGTATCCATCCTGGCGCAGCTGCGCCACAGTCTTATCCTGGCCGATATCAACTCCGGTCTGTATGCTCACGCCCATATCGCGGATGTGTTGAATTTCAGCTTCGACAATGCTGTCCGGAAGCCGATAGGACGGCAGGCCGTTTGTGAGCATGCCTCCCAGTTCAGCGGATTTTTCGAAGACCGTTACATCATAGCCTTCGACGGCAAGATAATAGGCGCAGCTCAAACCGGCGGGTCCGGACCCGACGATGGCAACCTTGTCGTCTTTTTTATCTTTGATTTTCGGCATATAGCGTTTTTTTGCTTTTAAATCCAGATCGGCGATGAAACGCTCAATGGCGTGAATTCCCACAGCCTCGTCAATATCGCCCCGGCTGCAATTGGTTTCGCAGGGATGATGGCATACCCGGCCGCAGATGGATGGGAAAGGGCTGGCCTGTTTGATCAGTGCCAGGGCTTCTGCAAATTTCCCCTTGGCCGCCAGATTCACATATCCCTGAACATCGATGTGGGCCGGACAACCCACCTTGCAGGGAGATGTCTGCTGTTTTTCAGCGCCGGATTTGCCCGGCACGGCATTACAGCCGGTGCACTTGTCTTTGTCGTGCAGGACCACCCCGGTTTCCGGATCCTTGGTAATGGCATCTTCGGGGCAGGCCATTGCACAGGGTGGATCTTCACAATGGTGACAAAACAACGGTTTGAAAATGGGGGCTTTCTCGAGAACCCGGACCACCCTCGGGCCCACTCCCAGCCCATGCTCCTGCTTACAGGCGACTTCACAAGAATGGCAGCCGCTGCAATCTTCTTCATAGAATTTTAAAGATATCTTTCCCATTTCAACCTCCTATTCCATCTTCTTCGCAGGCAGATATATTGCACAGACAGACTCTGAGATTGGTGGAGCCCATGTTGGGGTCACAGGTCTCAAAGGCGTTATCGGTGAGTATGTTGGCATTGGAGATATTCCAGCCATGACCCGAGTCTTTTATTTCCGGGTACCACCAGCCATGTTCGGCTGCAACCACCCGGGGATCGAGGCCATCATTTAATTTGGCGCGTTGTTTAATGCGTCCCCTTGGCGATTCGATGTACATCCACTGTCCGTCTTTGATGCCGTGTTTTTTGGCGGTCTGCGGATGAATTTCAGCGATGGGCCAGGGCCTGATCTCTCTGAGCCAGGGAATCATGCGGTTGGCGGTATGGAAAAAAGTCGGGGTCCGCAGCCCGGCATTGAAAATGTACGGGTATTTTTTGGCGACCTCGGGTGTGGATACCGGGCTCTCCGGGATTTCCCGGTACTGGGGCAGGGGATCGCGTCCCCATTTTTCCAGGATGGTCGAATATAATTCCAATTTGCGGGTTGGGGTAGAAAAACCGCGCTCTGTGTATTTGCGATAAACGTTTTCACCCTGCAGATACCCTTTTTCCTTAAATTGCTCCCAGCTCAATCCCGAGGGTTCGAGCAGGTAATCCAGGGCCGCTTCAACCGTATCCGGCCAGTCCTGTCCCATTTTTTTGCCGAGTTCTAAAAAGATTTTATGGTCCTGCCAGGCTTCACCGATTTCAACACACTTCTGCCGGGCGAACACATAGCCGTGTCGCTTCCAGTTGTCGGCCACATGATTCTGCTCCAGCCAGGTGCCGGCGGGCAGAAAGATGTCGGCGAGCTCCGCAGTGGGGGTCATAAAATGATCAATGACCACCAGAAATTCAAGCTTCTGCAAAGCCGCATAGGCCTCTTTGGCGTTGGCCCTGGATACCACCGGATTGGTGCCGCACAGCAGGCCGGCTTTGAGTTGATACGGTTCACCGTAAAGGATGGAATCCCAGGCCTTTTTCGGATTGATAAAGGCCACGCGCGCACCGAGCTTAAACTGTTCGCCGCCCAAGCGCTTTGCAAGTACTTCCTTGGAAAGGTCCCTGTGGCGGGAAAATTCAGCCACCGTCCGGGTCGGTGGGTTTACAAAAAGAGCATTGCCCCCGGGAGCATCCAGATTGCCGGTTATGCCCATCAATCCGATCATGGTGCGCGTACAGTCGGCACAGTTAATCGTCTGTTCGGTGGGCACGCCCCAGTGGATCGCCGCCGGTTTAGTCGTGGCATACATGCGGGCGGCCTTGCGGATGAGTTCCTTATCCACCCAGGTAATTTCCTGGACTTTTTCGAGAGGATAATCTTGCATGACTCTTTCTTTGAAGGCATCCCAGCCGTGGACGTGATTTTGCACGAAATCCTTTTCATAGAGCTCCTCCTCGATGATCACGTGGTGAAATCCGAAGGCGAGAGCGCCATCGGTTCCCGGGCGGAGCTGCAGCCAAAGATCGGCTTTTCCGGCATACAGCGACTTGCGTGGATCGATGCTGATCAGTTTGGCGCCTTTTTTAAACGCGCGATAGAAATTTTCGGCCTTATACTCATCCGGATTCGTCCACATAGGGTTGCAGGCCCACATCACAATGCATTTGGGCTCACCGGCATAGTCGACAACGGGCAGATTGCCGCAGGTAATCAGGCTGGTCGAGACTCTGGAAACATAACACATGTGACCGGCGGTCAGCACATTGGGGGTGCCCAGAAGATTGGCGAAGCGGTAAAGGTGACTTTCATAATCCCTTCCCGTACCCTGACCGACAACAATGTATTCCGGCCCGTATTCGTCAATGACCGCCTGAAACTTATTGGCAATTGTTTCCAGCGCTTCATCCCAGGTGAATTGCTGCCATTGTCCGTTGACCTTTTTCATTGGATGAATGATCCGGTCCGGATGATAGGCGAGTTGCGTGACGGACAGTCCCTTGGTGCACATGGTCCCCCGGCTGATCGGAGAATCGGGATC
>JARRJQ010000078.1:0-8907 GCA_037388985.1 Desulfobacterales bacterium
CTTTTCAACACGACCCAAGATGACCGGTTGATCACAATGCATGCAATACCGTTTTGCATCGATGGCTTTCACTTCTTCGGGAAGCAAATAACCATGCCGGGGACATGCAACGGTTTCTTTGCAGACCATTCCCTGGGTCAGCAGTCGGGTGAAGGGCTCTTTAAATTTCACTAAACCCAGGTCGTTTAAGACACGTGTATAATAACGGGAGTAAAGCAGATGCAAAATGGCATGTTCAACACCGCCGATATATTGATCGACCGGCATCCAGTAGCCGATGGCTTTCGGATCAAACATGCCCTTATCGAAGTTTGGACTGCAGTACCGATCAAAATACCAGGACGACTCAACAAATGTGTCCATGGTCTCGGTTTCCCGGCACGCTCCCGGATGTCCGCATTTCGGACAATCCGTTTTCACAAAAGATTCCAGTTGGGGTAAGGGAGACCTGCCGTCTTTAAGCATGGCAACCTCTTCAGGTAAAATGACCGGCAGATCTTCTTCTGCAACCGGCACAATTCCGCATTTCTCGCAATGAATTACCGGAATCGGAGTTCCCCAGTAACGCTGCCTTGAAATGCCCCAGTCTCGCAATCGAAAACTAACTGCTTTTTTCCCCAGATTGTTGTTTTCCAGAAAAGCAGCAATGTCCTCCATCGCTTTTCGATTATGCATTCCATTAAATTTACCGGAGTTCACCATAATACCATCACCGGTATAAGCTTCAGACATGGTTTCAGCATTTAAATCGTTATCCGGCGGTTTAACCACAACGATAATATCCAACCCGTATTTTCGGGCAAAATCAAAATCGCGCTGATCATGAGCCGGAACCGCCATCACAGCACCGGTGCCATATTCCATCAGTGCAAAGTTGGCCGTATAAATCGGCATTCGATGGCCATTCAAAGGATTGATGCAATGGACACCAAGAAAAACACCTTCCTTTTCATATTCTTCCACCACCCTGTCTGACCGGTCCTGCATTGACATTCGCTCAACAAACTCTGCTACTGGCTTTTCCTGGGATGTCCCTCTAGAAAGTTCTATCGTCAACGGGTGCTCCGGCGCCAGGCACATAAAGGTTGCACCGAAAACCGTGTCATGACGAGTGGTAAATACCGGAATGACTTGATCCTGATCTTCAACCGCAAAACGAATTTCGGCTCCATAACTTTTCCCGATCCAGTTTTTCTGCATGGTGGTTACTTTTTCGGGCCACCCGGGCAGCTTATCAGAATAGGCGAGCAAGTCGTCTGAATAATCTGTAATTCTAAAAAACCATTGCCACAGTTTCTTTTGGCGCACGAGCTCACCGCAACGCCAGCACAACCCCGCTTCCACCTGTTCATTAGCCAGCACCGTCTGGCAGGACCCGCACCAGTTCACAAACGATTCCTTACGATAGGCCATACCCTTTTGGTACATCTTCAAAAAGAGCCATTGTTCCCAGCGATAGTAATCCGGCTTGCAGGTTGCAAGTTCGCGATCCCAGTCGTAGGAGAAGCCCAGCCGCTTCAGTTGGGAACGCATGGCATCGATGTTTGCATAGGTCCATTTAGCAGGATGAGTGTTATTTGCGATAGCCGCATTTTCCGCCGGCATGCCAAAGGCATCCCAGCCCATGGGATGCAACACATTAAAACCGCACATCCGTTTGTAACGGGCAACAACATCGCCAATGGTATAGTTTCGAACATGACCCATGTGGATCTTGCCGGAGGGATAGGGAAACATCTCCAGAAGATAATATTTTTCTTTAGCCGGATCTTCATCGACTTTGAACAGTTGGGTGGCTTCCCAGTAAGCGTGCCATTTGGGCTCAATTTTTTTGGGATTATATTTCTCTTCCATTAACGCAACCTACCTTGTCACTGGTTTAACTACAAGCCATCTCAAAAATGCATCTAACACTCAATAACTGCGTTAAAAGCCTCCTTAAAATAGATGCCCCTCCCGCCTACGGCGGGACTGCGCTTTTGCGCTTGTCCCGCCATAGCTCGCTTATTCGAGCGACGGCGGATCGGCTTTTGCTTGCTAAGCACCGCAAATCGAAAAGATCAGATGCGAAGTCCCGCTAAATAGCGGGGTTATTGAGCATTATCTACTATTTTTGAGATGGCTTGTGGCAATATACCTTATTTTGTCGCCATTTATCTCATTTTTTCATGCTACAAATGATAACAATAACAAGATAACCCGTCAACTCGCGCAAAAATCGCGTTAGCATAAAAGTCAAAAATAGGCCAGCATTATTAAAGTGTTACGACCAGAAATTGTTTGACTTGTGATCAACAATTTCATATTCAGGCACATACGCCAGCAAGAAACTTCGACCCAGTTGAAGGGTTGAAAGAAATACGTGTTTTTCAATTGGTAGTAACTTTCACCGAGGTTAGACTCTAATGAGCATAAAAATCCTGATCAATGCCAATGATCCGGAAGAGTGCCGGGTGGCCATCGTCAAGGCGAATAAACTAGAAGAATTCTATATTGAAAGCGCTGCAAAAGAAACGACCCAGGGCAACATTTATAAAGGAGTTATTACAAGAATCGAGCCCAGCCTTCAGGCCGTGTTTGTCGACTACGGCGCCGAACGACACGGCTTTTTGCAGCGCCACGAGATCCACAGCGACTATTTTCAGGACAGCGAAGATGGAGACCGGAAAATAGAAAAGATCGTCAAACGCGGACAGGAAGTCATGGTGCAGGTAACCAAAGAGCCGTTTATGAAAAAAGGCGCCATGCTGACAACCTACATATCGTTGGCCGGTAGATATCTGGTGTTAATGCCGGGAAGCGATAAAATAGGCGTTTCGCGTAAGATTGAGGATGAAAATGAGCGAAGTCGCCTGAAAGATTTGGTTGGGAAATTGAAGCTACCGGAAGGATTCGGCCTAATTGTGCGAACCGTCGGTGTCAACAGCACCAAAACCCTTTTGGCCAGAGACTTGAGATACCTTTTACGATTGTGGAAAACGATCAAACAGAGGGTGATGCAGGAACCGGTGCCGGCGCTTCTTAACAAGGAAAGGCATCTTGTTTTGAGGTCGATTCGGGATTATTTTACCCCCGAAGTAAACGAAATATTGATTGATGATCCTTCAGTTTTCCATGAGGTTCGCGAATTTATCAAAATAATTTCTCGCAAGCATTACAAAATTGTTAAACTATACAGAGACGACAAACCGATTTTTACCCAATTTGGGATCGAAGACCAGATTACACCGATATTTGAAAGCCGTGTCAACCTGAAATCCGGAGGATCCATTGTTATTGAACAAACTGAGGCCTTAGTTTCCATTGATGTCAACTCCGGCAAATCAACTCATCAAAAATCGATCGAAAAAACGGCATTTCTGACAAATCTGGAAGCGGCTGAAGAAGCCGCCCGGCAATTGCGCTTGAGAGATCTGGGCGGACTCATTGTAATTGACTTCATCGATATGCTGGAACCGAAACATCGCTCAGAGGTTGAGCGCCGCTTACGGAGCTTTGCCAATGAAGATAAAGCCAAAATAAAAGTAGGGAAAATTTCAAGATTTGGCTTGTTGGAGATGTCACGCCAACGACTGAGACCCTCGATTGAATTTGGCAATTATAATCCATGTCGATATTGCCATGGCAAAGGTTTGGTCGCTTCCACTGAAACCCTGGCGGTCGGATTTCTTAGAAAACTCAGCCTGGAAACCCTCAAACCGGACATTACTTACGTGAAAGGTATCGTGCCGGCCGATGTAGCAGACTATTTGTTGAATAAAAAGCGCAAAGAAATAGCCGTGCTGGAGGAACGGCGCGGCCTGAGTGTTAAAATAGAAGGTGATTCATCAATGGCACCGGGCGACAGCGAAATTATCTATGATGCCCGAAAGAAAACTTAAGGATTAAAAGTTCGAGGTTGACAGCATTTTTATATTGCTGTATCTGGTGGCTCAATTTGACTGGTAGGCCACCAAGATTTAACAAACTTAAATCTATCTCAAAATTAGGTGATTCGGTTCTAGCTTGCAAACCGGAAAAAATCCTGTAAACTTCAGGGTATCTGCTCATCCTGAGAGGTAATGCGCGAAGCAAGCCTGAAGCAGTGTATTATAATTTAAGGAGGTATTATTTTGATTGATATCGCATATGCAATGGGTGGTGGCGGCGGACAAGGAGCTGCAGGATTTAGCGGTTTTATCCCGATTATTTTGATGTTTGTCATATTTTATTTCCTGCTGATCCGGCCTCAGCAAAAAAGGCAGAAAGATCACCGCAGTATGGTCTCCAACCTGAAAAAGGGCGATCGTATCATTACCAGCGGTGGAATGTATGGTCGCATAACGGGGATTGACGAAACGACACTAACCGTAGAAATCGCAGACAAGGTCCGCGTGAAAGTTGCTCGTTCCAATGTATCGGCACTGGTTCAGCCGGGTTCTCCGCAGCCCGAAAAGAAATAAGCCGAATTACCTTTGTCCGGTTCACTTCAAATTTGATTTTTGGTTTCTATAATGGTTGAAAGATTAAACGGTTCAATAAGATGGCTGTTTAACCTTTCAACCATTCGTCTATTTAGCAATAAATATACGATCAAAGACAATCATCAGCACCGGTCACCATATGAAAGAAACGCATCCCGTTAACTTCGCAGTCAAATACTGCTGAAAAAGGAAAAATACCATTGAAAAACTTTTCATGGAAGCTGATTTTAGTCATCGCGGTGATTGCAGCGACGATTATTTATATTCTGCCGACTTTTAAGCCGCAATTGTGGCCGCACAAAAAGATAAACTTAGGTCTTGACCTTCAAGGCGGCATGCACCTGGCCTTGGAAGTTGAAACCTCCAAAGCGGTGGAGGGTCAGGTTGAACGTATTTTAGAAGAAATCCGGGATCAGCTCAGAAAAGAGAAAATTCATAAAGTTATCCTCAACCGCATTGAAGGAAATCGCATATCGGCCAAAATTGAGGATCCTGAAGCTTTAGACAAATTCAACGCCATTATAAAAAATGATTTTGATTTTCTCAAGCGCAGCCAGAGGACCGAAGGGGGTGTCTCAACCATCACCCTGGAAATGCCCGCCAATGAAGCCAAGGAGACCGAAAAACTGGCTGTCGACCAGGCTCTGGAAACAATCCGTAATCGCATCGACCAATTTGGGGTCGCCGAACCCGATATTCGACGTCAGGGCGAAAACCGCATTTTGATCCAGCTGCCCGGCATTAAAGATACCGAACGTGCGAAGGAATTGATCGGCCGAACAGCCCTTTTGGAGTTTAAACTGGTGGATGAAAACGATGATGTCAATGCTGCCTTAAAAGGCAACGTCCCGCCTGGAACAGAAATTCTTTATCAGGTCCGCAAGGACCCCGAGTCCGGAAAAACGATCAAAGTGCCCTTCTTGCTGAGGAAGCGCACCCTTTTAACCGGCGCCTATCTGACGAATGCACGGGTCGAATTTGATCAGTTTAACGTGCCCTATGTTTCCATCAAGTTTGACAAAAAAGGCGCGCGGATTTTTGAACGGATTACCGGCGACAACGTAAAAAAGCGATTGGCGATTGTCTTGGATAATACGGTTGCCTCGGCGCCCGTCATCCAGGAAAAGATTGCCGGCGGTCAGGCCCGAATTACCGGGAACTTCACGCTGGATGAAGCCAAGGATCTGGCCATTGTTCTGCGGGCAGGCGCCCTGCCGGCCCCGGTCAAAATACTTGAAGAGCGAACGGTCGGTCCATCTCTTGGCGCGGACTCTATCCGTGAAGGCTTGATTTCGATGTTGGTCGGCGGCATTCTGGTTGTTTTGTTTATGATCGTTTATTACAAGGGTTCCGGCATAATTGCCGATGTCGCTTTGGTTTTAAACATCCTGTTGATTGCCGGAGGCCTGGCCGGATTTCAGGCCACTTTGACGCTTCCGGGGATCGCCGGAATTATTCTAACCATCGGCATGGCGGTGGATGCCAACGTGATTATCTTTGAACGTATCCGTGAAGAGCTGGCATTGGGACGAACGCCGCACGCTGCAGTAAGCGCCGGCTTCGATCGAGCAACATTGACGATTCTGGATGCCAATGTCACCACCTTGATTGCCGCTGTGGTGCTTTTTCAATTCGGAACCGGTCCGGTTAAAGGATTCGCAGTCACCCTGAGCATGGGCGTCATTGCCAGCATGTTTACGGCTCTGATACTTTCGCGTCTGATTTTTGATTACATCTTAACGGGACGCAGGGTTAAAACATTGAGCATATAGGCAAACCATGGGTCCAAACGCACGACCGCTGCGCCTGGCCCATAATCAATTAAACGAACAATCAAATACGAGGATTCCGAATGCGGTTTATAAAACCTGATACCAAAATTGATTTTATCGGCAAACGAAAAATCGCTTTTTCTCTATCGATTGCCTGTATTATTATTAGTATTCTGTCGCTGATTATCCACAAGGGCCCCAAACTCGGTATCGATTTTGCCGGTGGAACCCTCATACAGGTCCAATTCAAAACGGCGGTGCAAATCGATGATATTAAATCCGGACTAGAAACGCTGGGTCTGGGCAGATCATCTGTGCAGCAGTTTGGCGAACGCATCCACCATGAATTTCTAATCCGCACGGACATCCTTTCTAAAAACTCCGACACATTTGCTTCAGAGATCAAAAAAGCGCTGGAATCATCCACCGGAGGTGAAGTGCAAATCCGTCGCGTGGAAATGGTCGGCCCTCAGGTAGGAAAGGACTTAAGGGAAAAGGCTTTGTTTGCCATGTTTTATTCCCTGCTTTTTATAACGATTTACATCTCCGGTCGCTTCGAGCTGAAATGGGTCATCAGCGGGGTGGTGGCCGCCGCACTTATCGGTGCGGTTTATCTCAGCAACCTGTTTAATGTCAGTATTCCCTTTCTCATCGGAGCAGCGCTGATCGTCAGCCTGATCATTTTCTGGTTTCTTGAGTTAAAATACGCCATGGGCGCTATCGTCGCGCTGATACATGATGTTACGATTACCGTGGGCATCTTTTCCATATCTGATAAAGACTTCACATTGCCGGTCATCGCCGCTTTACTCACGATTATCGGATATTCGCTAAACGACACCATCATCGTCTTTGACCGTATCCGGGAAAACCTGAGAAAACACCATAAACAGCCGCTGGATTTCATTATCAATCGAAGCATTAACGAAACACTCAGCAGAACCATTTTGACTTCGGGGACGACTTTGATCGTTGTCGTAGCGCTTTACGTTCTGGGTGGCGGCATCATTCATGATTTTGCCTTTGCTTTACTTATCGGAATCGTGGTGGGTACCTATTCATCTATTTATGTGGCAAGCCCCATATTGCTAGCCTGGCAGACCCGCAGCAAGAAGTAATTGTCAAAACCAGAATCTAAATGATCCCCAATCCCGGGCAATTCGGAACCAAGGAAGGTAAAACTAATCACGAAAACACGAAAAAGTGATAAGATGATTTTCGTGCTTTATTGATTTCGTGTTTTCGTGTTAATTTTTTTGATAATCTACAAGGAAAATACAATTAAGACTCCATAATTGCCATGGATGCCCCCCTTTTTAACAGGGGGTTTTTAGCGAGATGGATAAACTTTTACCCTGGTTTTATCTGAAAAAGGTTCCGGGAATCGGCAATCATTTATACAAGCGGTTGATTGACCGGTTTAATTCTCCAGAAGCTGTTTTCCAGTCGTCGCTGCAACAGTTGCTTGAAGTCGAGGGTATATCAACACGGCAGGCGGCTGCTATCCTCAACTATAAACCGGCTGATCGCATTAAAGCGGAACTCGATCAGGTCAATCAAAAAGGGTATAAAATAATAACGCTTAATAGCCCGGCGTACCCGGCACTTTTACGTGAAATACCGGATCCGCCGCCTTTGCTATATGTCTGTGGAACCCTTGACGGCTGCGAAAAAAATATTGCCGTTGTTGGCTCACGCAATGCAACTGCTTACGGCATTACGGCCACTCATAGACTGTGCGCGGATTTAGCTGCATTTGACATGACTATTGTCAGCGGCATGGCTATCGGAATTGACACAGCGGCCCATCAAGGTGCCCTTGCCGCAAAAGGCAAAACGATTGCCGTGCTTGGTAGCGGCTTTAATCACATATATCCATCTGAAAACTTAAACTTGTTTAGGCGAATTGCCGAAGAAGGTGCAGTCATTTCAGAGTTTACGCTCGACACCGAGCCGGAAGCCCATAATTTTCCAATTCGCAACAGAATTATCAGCGGGATGAGTATGGGAACCATCGTCGTGGAAGCAACCCGAAAAAGCGGATCTCTGATCACCGCTCGCCTGGCAGCCGAGCAAAACCGAGAAGTGTTTGCGGTTCCGGGAAGTATTCAATCATTTAAAAGCACCGGAACCCACACCCTGATTAAACAGGGAGCGAAACTGGTTGAAAATGCACAGGATGTGCTGGAAGAGCTGGCGGCATTCATCAATGTGCCCTGTCGATCTGAAGATCGCGATTCAAGCGACAAGGCGGTAATCATACCGTCGCTGCCTTCGGATGAACTGGCCGTATATAATCTTCTCAGCCCATATCCAGAGCACATCGACACGATTGTCCGCAAAACGCGGATTGAACCTGGGAAATTATTGAGTCTGTTATTACAGCTGGAGCTTAAAGGAATGGTGCATCAGTTGCCTGGGAAGCTTTTTGCCATCCTGGAAACTTCGCCCGGCAGCGATTAAAAATAGTTCAGCATCAAATTATTATCTATAGGAGAAACCGTGACCAAACCGCTTGTCGTTGTGGAGTCGCCAACCAAAGTCAAAACAATCAAGAAGTATCTGGGTCAAGCGTATAACGTTGCAGCAACCGTAGGCCATATTAAAGATCTGCCGAGCAAGGAAATGGGGATTGATATCGAAAATGGCTTCAAACCGACCTATCAAAATAT
>JARRJQ010000079.1:0-13616 GCA_037388985.1 Desulfobacterales bacterium
TGCTTCTGATGATCGGCACCGGGAGTTCTTTGAATTTGCCGGCCCGCTGTTCAGTGTGCTGATTTCTCCAAAATCGAGCGTTGTGCCGGTTGACGGAAACAAAAAATATCGCGCCCTGTGCCGGGATCGCTCCCGGCGGGCTGTTTGGAAGGATCTGGTATATCGCTGGGAAATCATCAATGGGGAAGGCCGGCTTGGCAGCAACGATGAGCAATCGGTTGTATTTATCGCCCCTGCGGAGCCTTGTCTGGCTACCCTGGAACTCACTGTGCGCCAGGGGGGAATAGAATGCCGGGATGAAGCGTTGATCACCGTCACTGATTCACTTATCGATCAAACGGCGGCAAGCGGCGGATCTCACAAAGGGCTCCCCGGATACACATATCACCGGGCACCGGGTGAGATGTGGCGTTCAAGATTTGATGCGGACAAAAATGTGATCGTCATCAACAACGGACACAGAGACTTCGTGTACGCTGGCAAGCAAAAGAACCGCAAACTTCGCTATATTTGCCGCCTGTTTTGTAAAGAACTGGTGCGTCACAATTTTCCCGGGCTTGCAGCCGACGAACTTTTAGAACGAATGATCGAACTATCTCTGTATACCGAAGAACATCTTAAATGAAGCCTTCGAACCTGCTGCGCCGTGTCGCAATACTGCAGTAGAAGGTGACGTGCGCGAGCAAAACGATTAACACTTTTGACAGCTCATGGCGGAAAACGACACGTCATGGCTCCGGGAGGACAATTCATGTCGGAAAACGACAAGTCATGTTAAGCCGCTTTTGAATGGAATGAATTAAAACAAACCATTTTCTTCTTTCCGCTGTCCTCTGACACCTGTCTTCTGTCTTTACCTGACACCTTCCAGACACCTTTATCTTATTCAAACATCCGGACCCAGGACTCAAAGCGCCTGACTTTGTCGGGTCCGTAACGGCTCAAATTGGCGATGATTTCAGCGATGGGTTTTTCGGTGGGACGGCCGTTGCCGTCTTTTGAAAAAAATTTATCTGCATAACAGATGAGTTGCTCTTCAATGGATAGCGGGATCATATCGCGCCGGGGCAGCGGCAAATTGTGCTGCCGGATGTCTGCGACGCTGATGCCAACGCCGACGTGCCGTTCACAGACCAGCGCCAGCTTCTCATAACCTTTCTTTTTTAGCAGCTTGCTTCCCAGAATGCCGTGGCAGATGTAGGGATGTTTGCCGGAACAGCCCAATTCCGGGCTATCGGTCTGAAATATGCCGATATCATGGAGCATGGCGGCGGTTTCGATAAATTCAAGATCCGGCTTCAGTTCAGGCGCCCTTCGGGCTGCCGCCAGGGCTTTGCCGGCCACCTGCTTTCCATGCTCAACCAGAATGTTAAATATCCTGGACTGCGGGTCGTAGTAATGGGTTAGAATATCTATCGGATTCATCTTAATAGAGCGCTCCGCTTGAAGAGCACTTCGTTTGAGGAGCGCTTCGCTTTATGATTACTTCAATTACATTTAAAATAGAGGCTTTTTTATGCATTAAGTTCCGAAGGAACGCTCCTTCATTGCTGCTGCTTTTTAGCGAGCAGCACCCCCTCGATAAACGGATCGATGCCGCCGTACAGCACTTCATTGACGTTGCCGATATCCAGCTTGATGCGGTGGTCTTTAACCATCTGGTAGGGATGCAGGACATAGGAGCGAATCTGACTGCCCCAGGCGATTTCTTCCTTGCTGTCGTGGACTTCCTGAAGTTTTTCGTCCTGTTTTTGTTTTTCATGCTGATAGAGCCGTGCTTTTAAAACTTTTAAAGCCATATCCTTGTTGCGATGCTGGGATTTTTCCTGCTGGCACTGTACGACGATGCCGGTGGGCAGATGCGTAATGCGAACCGCGCTGCTGGTTTTGTTGACGTGCTGTCCGCCGGCACCACTGGCGCGGAATACGTCGATTCGCAAGTCTTTGTCATCAATATCGATGACGATTTTTTGGTCCAGCTCAGGGTAGACGAAAACCGAGGCAAAAGAAGTGTGCCGCTTGCCGCTGGCGTTAAACGGAGATATTCTAACCAGCCGGTGAACACCGGTTTCTGATTTTAAATAACCGTAAGCGCTTTCGCCGCTGGCCGTAAAGGTTGCGCTTTTTATTCCGGCCTCTTCTCCGGGTTGAAAATCGATCAACTCGACTTTATAGCCCCGGCGCTCCGCCCAGCGCGTATACATTCGAAAAAGCATTTCAGCCCAATCCTGGGCTTCGGTTCCACCGGCACCGGCATTAATGGATACGATGGCGTTCTTGTCGTCGTCTTCGCCGTTCAGCATCAGTTCCAGCGATATACCGTTGATTCTTTGATCCAGATCAGTGACATGTTGGGATACTTCAGCGAGGGCTTCTTTATCGGATTCTTCAATGGCAAGATCTAACAGAATTTGATTCTCTTCCAATTCGGCAGCCAGCTTGTTGAACTTTTCGATTTTATTTGCAATTAAGGTCCGCTCTTTTAGGATGGGTTTGGTCTCTTCCGGATTGTCCCAAAAACCTTCTTTGGCGATCTGCTGTTCGATTTCAGCCAGGCGTTTTTCCTGTCCGGCAACGTCAAAGATAGCTCCGCAATTTTTCCAATTTGAGCTCAAGATCCTTTAAATTTTGTTTGATTTCTAATGACATTTTTCTTTCCTCCCCATAAAGGTTGGCCGGTTAGCCAGTTAATCCCGTTTGCCGGTTTTAAAAAGAAGTTCTTCTTTTAACGGGCGAACGGGCAACGGGACGACCGGCTAACGTTTTCTAAATCTAAGCGCATATGTGCCGAATTCAAGTATTATAGCAAAAAGTGAGCCCGCCAGACAAGTCAGAGCAAATAGATCGCCGAATCGGGTATAAAAGGTTTTTTTGCTGATGATCGGCAGTGTTCGGGTGAGCACCGCTTCCTCTTGCAGAGGGGTTGAGATCAAGATGCGGCCGGCAGGATCGATGAAGCCGCTGATACCCGTTTGGGCTGCCCGGGCCAGCGCCCGTCTGTTTTCCACCGCCCGGAACACCGTCATGGAGAAATGCTGGTATGGGCCGCTGGTTGTGCCAAACCAGGCATCATTGGTGATGTTGATCAGCAAAACGGCATTGTTTTTGACCATTGCCCGGGAAAGCCCGGGGAAAATAATTTCGTAACAAATTTGTACGCCGATAGCCCCTTTTTCCCACGGCAATGTCTTGCCGGGTTCCCCGGCCTGGAAATCACCTACCTGGGCGACAACTTTGCCCAAAAACGGAAACCAGCGTTTAAAGGGAACATATTCGCCGTAAGGAACCAGATGGGCTTTGTCGTATTTGCTAACAATTTTTGATTTAGGACGGATCAAATAAGCGCTGTTGTAATATACGATATTTCCATCCCGGCGGTCAAAAGAGGGACTTCCGATGAGAAAATCGGTATCGCATTTTTGGATGCCTTCCAGCACCTCCCGCGTCGGTTCTTTGTCGTAAAATAAATAAAAAGGTGTGGCGGATTCCGGCCAGACGATCAGATCGGGATTTTCCGGTTTTGCCGAAAGCGATAAACGGTTGTTGGTTTTCACCGTGGAAGCCTGAAATGCAGGATCCCATTTTACGGCCTGATTGATGTTTGGCTGGACAACGGTGATGCGCGTCGTCGGTGAAGTTGCTGTCAGGCGGTCGGTTGTTTTAATGCGCCGGCTGCCATAGATCAAAGTGAGAAGCAATCCTGAAACAAGCACCATTATGGCACAAACCAGTACCGACGTTGAAATCCGCCGATTCCTCCATGTCTTTCGGGTGATAAACATCACGGCGAAAAAAACCGCCGAGTTGCTCAATGCAATCAGAAAAGATACCCCATATACACCAAACAGGTCGGCAATCTGAATCAGATGCAATCGCAGGTACTGGGAGTACCCCAGCAGTTCCCAGGGAAAGCCGGTGAAGACAAAGGTTCGAATATATTCCAGGGCAACCCACAACAAGGGTATCGCGATCAGGCACCGAACCGGCGTGCGTCCGACGGCTGTCAGGGCGGCGCAAAAAACAGCCGGGAAAAGTGCCAGAACCGCTGCAAAGAGCAACAGAATTACGATACACAGGTATATTGGAAGATACCCGTAGATTCGCATGACGGGCACCACCCAGTATAGCAGCGTCAGGTAATGGATCAGGCCGGCAACAAAGCCGATGCGAAAACTTTCTGTAATGGAAAGGTTCGCAATGGCCAGCAACAACGGTACCAGTGCGAACCAGGCCAGCCAGTCCAGCCCGATTTTTGGAAATGAGCCGGTTAAAAGCACCCCGCTTAGCGCCGCCAGGAAAAAATTGATTCGATCAGATTTCATATGGAAGGTTTGGGCCTTTGATATTTTATAATATATATTGTATGTTTTTTATTATCAAATACAACATGATTGAAAAATGAGACTTACTTGAATCCTTTCTAAAAGTCAAAGCCGGGAGGTTGGCAAGCTAATTTGTTTGAATGCTTCCAAGCTTTTATCGCTTCCCCGCCTAACAGCTTTGCACAAGGCGCTTTAATTGTCCTCTAAACGTTCCGGTTATGGGTCCTAGAAAAATTTCACTGAAAATTCTTCCGGACCGCATGGCGGTTAGCCGCTTTGAACCCTCGGCACCGCTTCCGGACTGGATTGATAAACCCGGCTTTTATTCGATCACCCGAACGGCAGAAGAGCTATCGGTGGTCTGCAGTGAAGAGCGCGTTCCAGCGGAGGTCGAAAGCGAAACCGGCTGGCGATGCTTTCAACTTTCAGGGCCGTTCGACTTTTCCGAGATCGGCATTATTTCTTCTTTAACCCAGCCGCTGACCGAAAGTGGGGTTTCTGTATTTGTCATTTCGACTTTCGATACGGATTATTTAATGGTAAAAGAAGAGCATTTTACAAAAACAATCGATGTCTTAACGGCTCAGGGCCATCAGGTGCAAGCAAAGGACTGAGTGCTGGGGACTGAGGACTGAGTATGGGTGAGTTATCATGCCCGCCGGAGAAACAAATAACCAGCAGTCAGTAGCAAGCATCAAGGCGCCAGCCGCCAGTGGCCGGGAACCAGAAGTCAGAAAAGCGGAGAGGAGTAAAAGATGCACGTAACCTTTTATGGTGCTGTAAGGGAAGTGACCGGCTCCATGCACCTGCTGACCACTGATGAAGACCGGGTCATTCTGGACTGCGGGCTATTTCAGGGCCATCGCAAAGAAACTGCTGAAAAAAACAGGGTCATTCCCTTTGATCCACGCATGCTCACGAACATTGTGCTTTCCCATGCGCATATCGATCACTCCGGGCGCATTCCTTTGCTGGCAAAACGCGATTTTGCCGGCCGGATTATCTGCACCCGTGCCACCGCGTCGGCCAGTGAATATCTTTTGCGCGATTCCGCGCACATTCAGGAATCCGACGCCAATTATCTGAACTATAAAACCGTCCGTAATGCTTTGACCAAGCTGCATACGTCCAGAAGCGGCAAGCCTATCAGCAATCGAAAAAGCAAGCAAATAAGAAAGATTCTGAAGACAAACCGACACAATCTTAACATCGATGCCATCAACGAGCTGATTGAAACCCATCAGCTGGAGAAAGTCGAGCCGCTGTATACGATCGCCGAAGCCGATCAAGCGCTTGAGTTGTTTGACGGCTATCCGTACCGGCATCCCATATCCATCGGCCGGAACCTGACGTGCAATTTTTATGATGCCGGTCATATTCTCGGATCGGCCTTCGCCCTGATCCATGCCGGACAAAATGGCCGTGATTTTCGGATATGCTACACCGGTGATATCGGGCGCTTTGACAAGCCAATCATCAAGGATCCGACGCTGAATTTTGGTGAAGAAGACCGGCAAATCGATTTGCTGATTATGGAAAGCACTTACGGGGATCGTTTACATGAGCCGGTAAAAGATTTAAAGCCGCAGTTAAAAAAGATTCTCATTGAAACCGATCAGCGCGGCGGTTCGATTGTCATTCCGGCATTCGCTTACGGCCGTACCCAGGAGCTGCTCTATACGCTGCATGAGCTTTACGATGGAAATGAAGTTCCGCAGTTTCCCATTTACGTTGATAGCCCGCTGGCGACTCAGATTACCCGCGTTTTCGGGGAACATCCCGAGGTTTATGATGAGCAAACCCATGAAACATTTCTGAGGCATGGCGAGAATCCGTTTGCAATGGATAAGATTCAATTTGTCGAATCCGTGGAGGAATCCATTGCCCTTAACCAGCAGACGAAACCCCACATTGTGCTTTCAGCGTCCGGAATGTGCGAGGCCGGGCGCATCCTGCATCACCTGCGATATAGAATTCACAATGCCAGAAATACGGTTTTGATGGTCGGCTTCCAGGCGCAGCACACATTGGGCAGTCGGATTCTCGAGCTGGGCCTCAAATATGAACAATCCGGCCGTAAAGGTGAGCCACCGGTCGTCAGGCTTTTTAACAAAGAATACCCGCTGAAGGCGCATGTTGTCAGCCTGGGTGGATTCAGCGCGCATGCCGATAAAAATGAAATGCTGCGTTTTCTTAAAGACTCCAATTTAAAAATAAAGAAGATCGCGCTTGTCCACGGGGAAGAAGATCAGATCCTGTCATTTGCCGGATTTCTGAAAAACGAGGGTTTTTCAGTCGTTGTCCCCAAGTATGGGGAGAGTGTTGAAGTCAGATAACAATGGTTTGCCGCGGATAACATTTACTCCTGAGCAGCCTTGGACAGCATTCAACCGGGCAGACAGGTTGCAGGAAAATAAGAAATGAGCGGGGCCGACGAACCTTGGCCAAAGCTTCGTCGCATTAACCGGAGGTATCTCAGGCTTGAATCGAAAACATCAATGGTTATTGAAAGTCTTCTGGCCGACTGCCCGCTTTTGGTGTCAGGAGGCCGCAAGATGCCGGTGACTTACCAGATCAATCGTGAGGCCGGCTTTATCGAGACACATTGCACAGGCGAGGTCAGTTTTGACGAAGTGATGGGCCACTTCGAGCAGCTTGAAGCCGAACCTCTGCTTCCCGGGCGGCTAGACGTATTGCTCGATCTTGAGGGAACCACAACGCTTCCTGAGAGCGGTCAACTGTTGGAGGTTGCACGAGCCGTGGAGCGACTGAAAGCTAAGGTGAAGTGGGGAACCTGCGCAATCGTCGCGAGCCGTGATGCGCTCTTTGGCATGATTCGCATGTTCGAGGTATTCGTGGAAGGAATGTTCGTCCGCACCCGCGTCTTCCGCGAGCGCAAGGAAGCGGAACGTTGGCTTTCCTCCATTCGCTCGCCAGTGGGCTGACAGAGCACAGTGTCAGCGGTAATGCATGGCACTTTGCGCAAGGTATCGCTGTAATTATTTTCGGGGCGGAGAATGTAAAGTGATTCGTATTGGCAATTTGACATACATTAACGCCTTGCGGGACCGATAAAAGATAAAGGCAGCTAATGATTATTGTTTTTAGCTGAGATAGATTCTAGATAAATATTTTCAGCCGATTTCCGCCAGATAAAACCGCTTTTTGGTTTAACTTTTCAGAAATGATAAAAAACGTTTTAACGGCCTTCTCAGTTTTGTTTTCTGAGAAAATTGCTTCTAAGTAATCAGAATTTTCTTTTGTTATTTGGCCTTCGTTAGCAATAATTTTTTCTTTTATCAATTTTCTTGTGTTAGTATTCATGGAAAACGAGAGGCTCCCTAGTTGGAGGCTTTATTTATAATTGCAGACTCCCTTGAAAAATAGACCGGTCGAGCGACACCAAGACGTCGATTGTGTTTGGTTTTTTATTAAGAGGAAATGATCGATACCACTATGAACGGCTGCAGCTTTGTATTCAGGGAGGATCATTATTCGGATCAATAACGATAGTTATAATTGGATATCCTAAATTTGATTTTTTACCGTCACACTCGATTTATCGACACAGCCTGCAATTTCAGACAGCCATTGTTTTAGGCTGAGGCTCAAGAATATCTTCGATTTCACTGAGCATACCGGCCGGTTTGGGCTCCATAACATGATTTGAAAGGATCTTTTTCGCCTCGGCGTTACAGCGCGCATAAAGATCCGTGGCGCCGGCCGCTTCCCATGCGTCAAATCGGGATCGGTTCAACAACCTCGGATGGAAATGCGCTTGCCTGAAATGATTTATCGTATGCTCATCGGTGAGGAAAATAGACTGATTTCCGCCCCGTGCTACCCTATCTATGACCTCAAGCGCGAGCGTATCCTTATTGACCGCAAGGCCTTCGATGAAGGACCGACTCATGGCCACGAGTTCGTCGGCCATGACAAGCATTTCAAGCGATGAAGTGGTGCCAAATTCCAAATAACCGACATCGTGGATAACATTGCATCGGGATTGCATGGCGGTCATGATCGAAAACATCGCTTCGGCGCCTGCCTGGGCGTCCATGACTTTGGAATCCGAAGCTCCCGCAAAGGCCCAAATCGGCAGGCCGTAAATTTCATCGCGCATGTCTGCCAGCGCAGCTTGTGTCAGACTCCATTCAGGGCACCCGTAGGAGATGACGGTGGTCCGCATATCCAAAACACTTACATTTGGCGCGAAAAGAAAAGGCGAGCCTTTGCCGGCCAGCTGATGGACGACGAGTCCCACCAGATTCTCCGCAATTCCTAAAGCCACTGCCCCGGCAAGTGTGATCGGTCCACCACCGCCGGCATTGCACCCGGAGGGCAGGCAGATGGGAATTTTTTTCTGTGCGCAGAAAATGAGTTTTTCGATAACGTTTTCCGGAAAAACCAGGGGGCTGATGGCTTCCGAGTAATTCAGCAGGAAAGGTTTTTGTTGCAGCTCTTTTTCTCCACCGGCAACCAGACAGGCGATTTCATACATTTTTGCGATGTCTTCGCCACTGTCGGCGATAAATATCAGCGGTTTGTTGGTGTTTTTGATCATCTCGGCAAAAACGTAAACATAAATATCATCGATGGGCACATCTTCCGGGTTGCTCATCGACATGGCAAAATCCATGTTTTCCAGCGCGTCAACCATCCTGGCAAAATTGGCAGTGTCTTGGATGGTGGTGCGACGCCGCTGACCGGTATCCAAGTCTATGGCAAAAATAGTGTCCGAACCGGTACCATAGAACCAATTGTCGTCTACCAAATCCATGGCGCTATTGCCGCTCTGATCGTAGAGCTGTATTCGTTTGGGTGCAGTGTTCAAAGCGTCCTCGGCAAGACGTGCGGGCAACCGGATACGGCCATTACGGGAAAGGCTGCAGCCGGCATCCAGCAGCATTTTTTTGGCACGCCGGTGTCTCATTTCAAACCCTGTTTTTTCAAGAATTTCCAGGGCTGCCGCATGAATTGACCACATCTGTTGCTGATTCAACACGCTGAGCCTGGGCTTATGTGTATGTATTTTTCCGAATGTCATTTGTGAATTCCTCCATGCGATATTCTACCCAATTGATCGAAAATCACTCAATTAGGAGTTAATTATTTACCGATGACAAATAATAAATAACTGCCAATTGGGGTTCTAGTACCGATAAAAATCCGGCTTGTAGGGACCTTTAACCGGTACACCGATATAGTCCGCCTGCCGGGTGTTAATTCGGTAAGTTTACCGCCCGGTTTTTCCGGATGCAGCCGGGCAACTTCTTCATCCATTTTTTTCGGCAGCCGGGATCGACCTCAATGAAATGGTGCGGATTCGGCAAATTCGTATGAGACTACATAGTGATATTGTTCTTTTTGCGGCCGACCACCGCATAGTAGTTGAGCGGATCACCGGACATGGATAATCGATGGCAGTAATGTCGAATTTTCAATGCTTCAAAGCTGTCGCCCATCATGGCTTTCAAGATGTCATGGTATCCGGTGTCGTCCTTATCCGACATGAAGCGGTCTTTTATGTTAAATGCGATCCAGCCGCCTGTTTCGAGCAGATTGAAAGCGTTAATAAAACCCTGCGTCGGAATGTCGCCATAACCCAGCGCGGCCACGGTCAGAAGGGCATTAAAATTCCACCTGTCGAGAACTTGCAGGTCTTCTCCCTTTGGCTCGCTGAGGTCCATGACATAATATGCATTGTAAGTCTCCGGTCGGTCTCTGTGGGCGGCAACCCGTGCCTCCGGAATGATATCTACGCCGACCAGGGCCTTGCAGTCGAATTTGTGTACAAGGCACTCGCCTGCAATACCGTTTCCGGCTCCGAAATCCAGCACCCTCATTTCCTGCTCGAGAAGGTTGCATACCATTCGAGGTGAATCACATTTTAAATGATCGTAGACCACTTCTTCGTAAAGGCCCGGGATCTCATATAATTTATCGTAATCGTGTATCCGTAGCCGTTGCGAGCTGTCCTCCGTCACCAGTGTGAAAAATTCTTCGTTTTGATCGAGGTCACAGGCGTCATCCGGATACAAGACTTTGTAATTAACGTGGTCCATCGGATCCTCCTTATTTCTGCTGAATTATGGCCCCCCGTGAAGCAAAACCTTCACGCTCATCTAAGATGTTTAATTGATAGACAAAATAAACGGCGGCGGTTCAGTAGGCTAAATACTGTATCTGTCCATAACATCCACCTCAGATTTCGGGTGGCTGGGATAAATTGATGCGATTTGAGGGTGCTGGATTTCGGAGCCGGAAACGGTATTGCAGGCGAGTGCCTTGTACACAAATTCGACTGCAAGGCCCTGGTCGGCGTAGATATCATTCCGGAGGCACGGGTTGCCGCCCACGTGATCGCGTTTTAATTTGATTGGTAGACAGGAGAATAATTTTATTTATTTATGCATAATTTTAGTTAGTTAAAGCTAATAAGGGATTAGAGACCATAACGTTAAGCGAGTATTTCCGGGCAGTTGGCCAAGCAAGCGGTTTTAATTATAATGAGAAATTTTTATACATTTTTATCTTGATCTTGAGGTCGATCCGATTTAGTATGAATTAACAACGATCTGTAGGGAGGAATTCGGCCCGATTATAAACGGAACGAACAATCGCGGTATGCGCAATAATGATCTTATTAAAATAATGGTGGTGGACCGGGATCTCGAGCTGTTTCGCCAGACCAAAAGGATCTTTCCGAAGGAGTCAGCTAATGTATTCATTGAAAAGACCCTTGGGCATGCATTTGAAAAATTTGAAGAGCAGACCTTCGACATATTGATGCTGACCGGAGCGGCATTTAAATTTCATGTTGACAGCACCATCGAGTTGCTGGAAATCATTGCCACCAAGTGTGCGAGTTCTCAGGTACTGATTTTGGTTCATCCGAAAGAACTGCCATTGGCCTTTTCAGCATTGAAGGCCGGATCTTATCAGTATGCAAAGCTGCCCGTCGCCGACGAAGAGCTGCGTCTGCTGGTGGATACGGCCCTCATCCGCCGTCCCCAGTACAGCTTAAATCTGCTGCTCAAAGAAAATCCGGAAAAACCGGGATTTGAAGATATGGTCGGCCGCTCGCCGCTTATGCAGGAGGTCTACCGACAGATTCGCCAGGCCGCCCAGACAAAAATGCCGGTATTGATCACCGGCGAAACCGGCACCGGCAAAGAGCTTGTGGCCCGAGCGATCCATCAACTCAGCAATCGCAAGGAAAAACCGTTTATCCCCATCCATTTGGGTGCCTTGCCGCAAGAACTGGTTTCCAGTGAATTATTTGGATATGAAAAGGGCGCGTTTACCGGTGCCTGGAAAAGTTACCGGGGCAGTTTTGAAGCAGCGAAAATGGGTACCATTTTCCTGGATGAAATCGGTACCATCGATGAGAAGAATCAGGTGAGCCTGCTGCGGCTGCTGGAAACCCAAAAATTTCAGCGAATTGGCGGCGCCCGCAACATCACAGCCAATTTTCGTGTGATAACCGCGTCAAACGAAAATTTGACTAAAGCTGTGCATCAGGGCCGGTTTCGTGAGGACCTGTTTTATCGCCTGGATGTGTTTCCCATTGCATTGCCCTCGGTTCGCAACCGGACGGGTGATGTGCCGCTGATCGTGGACTATTTTCTCAAACGTTTCAATCAGATCTACCAAACGAATATACTTGGCGTGTCACCGGAATGCATCAATCGACTGGAATCATATGATTGGCCGGGAAATGTGCGGGAAATCAAAAACGTCATTCATCGCGCAGTTGTCGTCTGCTCCGGAGAAGTCCTATTGCCCGAGCATCTACCCAAACGATTTTCTTCGCGACAACCCAGTCCGCCAACCGTATCCATTCGCGTTGGCTCAACGATTGAAGAAGCTGAAAAGGAGATGATCGCTCAAACTCTGACCTGGACAAAAAATAATCGGCAGCGTTCCGCCGCTATTTTAGGCATAACCCGCCGCACGCTTTACAACAAGATTGACAAATATAAATTATAAAATCGGCAATTCGTTAAATTGAATCTTTAATCCTAAGCCCGACAGGCCGTGACACGAAAATAAAAAATTGGCCACGAATGCACTAAATATAAATTCAGCTTGAAAGCTGGGATGCTTGGAGGCCTGAAAGCTTAGAGCTTTGGCGCGAATTGATTTTTCAGTATACAAGCTTTCTGGCTTCCTGGCCTTACAGCTTTCCAGCCTTAATGCGCATTTCGTGTTTTCGTGATGAAATCCGCCTGAGGCGGATCACAAAATACAAAGAAATTGCAATTAAAATTCTAATGAAAAATGCTACGATAATCACGTTGGTTATTTTTTTGGTGACATGCTTTTTCTTGAATGGAGCTGCGGGAACATTTGATCCTGCAGTTTATCAGGCGCAAAAAACGCTAAAAGAGCTCGGCTATGATCCCGGCGCACCGGATGGGATTTGGGGGAAGAAGACCACTGCGGCAATAAAGAGTTTTCAACGGGATAATGGGTTGCCGATGACCGGAAAGCTAGATGCCGTTACAAAAACAAAGCTAAATTCCCGCAAACCTTCCTTCCAATTATCCCTTGTTGAAGCGGTTAAAGAAAATCATATGATCACCGTTAAAGCACTGCTGGCTGCTGGAGCTGATGTCAATACCAGGGATAAGTTCGGAGAGACACTGCTGCATATGGCCGCTGTGCGGGGCTACAAGGAGATGTCCTCAATGCTCATCACCAAAGGGGCTGAGGTCAATTCCAGAGATGAACGCGGGCTGACGCCGCTGCATGCAGCAGCGTGGGGCGGCTACCAGGAGATACTCACGCTGCTTATCAATAAAGGCGCCGATATCAACGTCAGAAGCGCAGACGGGATGACACCTTTGCATATGGCGGCCTTATCTGGCCACCCAAAGATAATCGATCATCTCATCTTAAAAGGTGCTGAAATCAATGCCAGAAACGAAGATGGCATGACGCCGCTTCACGCGGCTGCTTTTGAAGGTCATCTGGCGGCAGTTGAATCGCTGGTTGCCAATGGCGCTGATGCCGATGCCGAAAATGCGGACGGGATGACGCCGCAGGATATAGCCTCTCAAGAGGGCTATCTGGCTGTAGTGGAATTCCTGAGAAAAAACGGATCTCAAACCGAAGAGCGCTAATTTTTACCCCGGATTTTCTGCAGCGGCTTGTTCCGCCGCTGCGGATGCCATCGCAACACCCAGCAGGTTCATGCCAAAGGGCAGCAGGAAATCTGAAATTGGAATGATTTCACCATTATTCCCATTTAGACCGGGCAGTTCAATTAGATGACTGATGGGATACTGA
>JARRJQ010000080.1:0-17013 GCA_037388985.1 Desulfobacterales bacterium
TTTCCGGAAGCCTTAATCCACGCTTTTTGCGAGTCCTGTTTTTTTGTGCCCCCCAGGGTAAGGATCATATCCACGCTAACGTTGGATCCGACCGGCAGAGGCTTGTCTGTAATCAGAAACACACCGTTCATCGAGATATCTCTGGTAACCAGGCTTCCGCTGTCTTCCTGGGACACCTCACCGGGTCGTGAAATAAATGCCTCAAGCTGCAAATCAAACCTTTCCACTTTTCTTTTTTCGATCACGGTAACAATCCTTTGCTTTTTCAGGACAAACAGCCGGAGGGAAAACAAAGGTTCCTAACGAACAATTCTCACATTATAAATTCGTCAGGGAAAGGCTTTGATTTAATCCCTCATAACCCTAAATTTCGTTTTTGACAACAATAATGTTCAATTTATTCCGATTAAAGGAAGAATCCTCCTCCCGTCTCATTTTTTGATAATAGTTCATTGTTACAAAATAAATTTTTGAAGGTCAATCAGGCAAAGGTATTATTTTTGGGTTAGAAATATACGCCTGGGGTATTAGATAGGTTTGGCCGGTTGGCCCGTTTGCCCGTAAGATTGGGTGATTGGGTAAAAAAACCTTACTTAACCGGCCCAACCGGCCAACGGGCCAACCAGCTGAACTTTTTTTACAGGTGTTTCGCTGCCCAAAGGGCGGCCTGCAGGCGGTTGGGAACCCTGATTTTGTTATAAATATTGTAAAGGTGTGTTTTGACCGTATTTCGGCTGATATGCAGCTTGTCGGCAATTTCGGTGTTGCTGATACCTGAAGCAATAAAAAGGAGCACTTCTTTTTCTCTGGAAGTCAGCAGATTTTTGAGTTGTATTGCGGCAGGGCTGCCGGTATCGGCGTCAAGAAGGCACTTCTCCAGGTCTCTGCGGCTGTACCATAGTTCCCCATCCAGGATAGCCGGAACGCCCTTTGCCAGGTTTGGCAGGGGGTCACTGTTGTAAAAGATTCCGCGGATACCCTTTTTAACCAGATCGTTTCCAAAAGACTGATTGTTGGCCATGTTAAAAAGAGCAATATAAAAGCCTTTCTGCCCGGAATCGACAAAAGATCGAATTTCGGACCATAGGCTGGTTAAATCGTTGGCCAGACAATCCATCAGAATCAGGGCGGTCTTATCTGCCGGCGGGTCGGCAAGCGGTTTGCCGTTTAAATTTTTTCTGCAGGTGCATACCAGTCCGGTGTTTTCCTGGATATACCAGGCCATCAGTTCATTTTGAAATTGAAGCGGACCAACGATATGAACCTGAGGTTCTATTAATGTATCGCCGGGGTGCCTTGTGCTCGTCGAATTCAGCGTGTGTGCCAAGCGTCAACCTGCTTAATGGTTGAAGTCCCAATTTGATGACCCCGCAACAAGTCCTCGGCGTTGTCATTGCGAGCGCAGCGAAGCAATCTCTGTCAATCTAATTTCCTGAAATCATGAGATTGCTTCGTCACTTTGTTCCTCGCAATGACCGGTTATCGGACTTGTTCCGAGATCGTCTATATTTAGTGGTAAAATGCGTTCGATTAATTTTAAGTATATTAAATTATTATAAATAATTAATATCAAATCTTGCCCGTATTGTCAATATGAATTGCTCTTTAAGTCGTGTAACAATCTGTAATTATACAGTATTTAAACGGTGTCGAAATTTATGCAAACCGGATCAATATAGTCTTTAGGGGCTATGGTTTCAGACTTCAGGTTTCAGGTTTCGGGTGTCAGTAAAGTAGCTGGAAGGCTATAATAGCTCATAGCGCGTAGCTGATAGCTTATAGTTAGATGTTAGTTGTTAGTGTCCTATTATTTTTTTAACCTAGTCTGTGCATGTCCGTGTGTAGCTTGCCGCGGCGTAGCCTTGGCGAAGACGGGTCTGTGGCTATTTATTGCTTAATTCTGTCGAGGTTCGATGAGCGAGCAGATGATAATCACCTTGAAAATCTCTTTTTTCCTTGCTAAACGAATTTTGTCGGTGCAGGGTTAAACGGTTCAGTATTCTGGGTTCAATGGCTCAAATAAATGGCGCACGGCGCACGGCATAAGGCGCAAGGCTGATGACAAAGACATCATCAAAAATAAATTTTTTCCGTGCAGCGTGTGCCATAACTCTGGGCGTGCCTTGCAACTTGAGCCGTACGCCATGCGCCGTGAGCCGTGTGCCGTCCCGGCATAAAGATTTCCTGACGCCTTGAATCAAACCAATTAAACAAATTCGATACCCTGAACTAATTTTTGAAACAACAGAAGGAAGTGCCAGATGACCGCCACACAAATCAAGCAAAAGATCCGTGTTCGCTTTTGGGATCAGATGGTTTTAATCGGATTCGGGCTGGCCCTGTTTTATTCGGTCTTTGATTCGGTGCTGTATATCTTCACGGAGTATGATGTTAACTTCTTTCAACGCCTGTTTGGTCCGGGTCTCAGTGAAGTTTGGAGCCGGCTGACCATCTTGTGTCTTTTCATTCTTTTTGGCTCCCATGCTCAGTACGCCGTCAATCAGCGTAAACTGGCAGAAGCGGCACTGCGTAGCAGCGAAGAGCGCTACCGGCGAATTGTGGAAACCACCCCGGATGGCTACTATGAGGTGGATGTGAATGGGAACTACACCTTTTTTAATGATGCCATGTGCGATTTGCTCGGATACTCCCGGGCTGAAATGACCGGCATGAATCACAGAGCCTGTCTGGATGAGGAAAATTCACAAAAGTTGCTCAATGCCATCAATCAGGTTTACCGAACCGGCGAATCGATTAAAGCCCTGGAATTTACATTCACCAGACGCGATGGTTCTGTGCGCCATGCCGAATCATCGATTAGCCTGATAACGGATTCAAAAGGGCAGGCCGCCGGATTCGGCGGCTTTATGCGGGACAGCACCGAGCGCAAGCAGGCTGAGGCGCTGCGTCAGGCTAAAATGGCTGCCGAGACGGCCAACCGTGAGAAAAGCCGCTTCCTGGCGAATATGAGCCACGAAATTCGAACACCGCTCAATTCGATTATCGGACTCATTGAGTTGATGCTGGAAACCGATTTGCGGCCGGATCAACGCGAAGATCTCGATGTCGTCATTTCCTCGGCTTACGCGTTGCTGTCTCTGATCAACAACCTGCTTGATTTTTCCAAAATTGAGGCCGGCAAATTTAAGCTGGAGAGTGCACCTTTTCAGCTCAGAGACTTTATGAAAGAAACACTCAGAATGATGGCCATGCGCACCCAGACAAAAGGTATTGAACTCAGCTATCGGGTGGCAGCGGAGACCCCGGATCGACTGGTGGGGGATCCGGATCGGTTACGGCAGGTATTGCTGAATCTGATCGAAAATGCGGTTAAATTCACCGACGAAGGCGAAGTCGTCGTTTATGTCGATGTGGACAGGGCCAACGATTCGGAGGCCGAATTACATTTCTCAGTGGAGGACACCGGCATCGGAATTCCCAAAGATAAGCAGAAAACTATTTTCAGTGCCTTCAGGCAGGCGGACACCAAGACAGCCAGCCGTTACGGGGGGACCGGGCTGGGTCTGGCAGTCTCCTCCCAGCTGGTGAAACTGATGGGTGGCGAGCTCGCCGTTTCAAGTCAAACCGGCAAGGGGAGCCGTTTTAATTTCGCGGCGGCTTTTAAACGCCTGGCTAAAGAGCCTCGTGTCCGGAAGCCGGCCGATTTTAATTTTCAGGGAATGAAGATTCTGGTGGTCGATGACAACGCCACCACCCGCCGGATCACGAAAGAGATGCTCGAAGAATGGCAAATGGAGGCTAAATTTGCTTCCAATGCCGAGGAAGCCCGCCAGGTTTTATCCGGAAGCGGCGCTCAGAAGAATTCTGTTGAGCTGGTTTTGGTTGATTCGGATATGCCGGGATCCGACGGATTTGCGCTTGCGAGCTGGATAAAAGATCAAAAGCTTGAGCATCTTCGATTGATCATGATGCTGACATTTCCCTATCTGAAGCGCAAGACCGAATTCAAGCAGCTGGGCGTTAAAACCAGTGTGATCAAACCTTTCAATCCCACCGAGTTGTCTGACGCCATCCAGGTTGCTCTGGATAAAAAAATGCCGGCCGCCCGGCGGCCCCAAAAAATGGTTGAGGCGAAACCAAAAACCGTCGTGCGCTCGTTGAAAATTCTTGTGGCCGAAGACACCCCCTTTAACCAGACCTGTATATTGCGTTTGCTGGAGAAAAACGGCTTTAAGGCGATTCTGGTTGAAAACGGCCAACAGGCAGTCGAAATGTTTAACCCGGATACCATCGATATCATATTAATGGACGTTCAAATGCCCGAAATGGATGGCTTCGAGGCCACCCGCAAAATTCGAAAAATCGAAGAACAAAACGGAGGTCACATTCCGATTATTGCCATGACGGCTTACGCCACAGAGGGCGATCGTGAGCGCTGCCTGGCAGCCGGGATGGATGACTATGTCTCCAAACCCATCTCGGCGGTCAAGCTCTTCAAAGCCATCGAAGCCCTTATACCCGCTGAAAAATCCGTCGAAAGCACCGATGGACACAAAGACGTATTGCCGAACAAAGACAATCTAGTTAAATCGTTTGAAAATGATCGGGGTCTTTTTAAGGAACTCGTCGAAATCTTCGTCAAAGATTATCCGCAAATGCTGGACACCCTGAGAACATCGCTAAAAGCCCTCGATGCGCAAACGTTTAGTCGTACCGCCCACTCCCTGAAAGGTATGTTACGAAATTTTCAGGCCGAAGCGGCGGCGGACACGGCTTTTGATCTGGAAAAAAAGGGAAAGCAGGGCGAGCTGGATGGCACCGATCAGATCCTTGAAAACCTCGCTGCTCAGCTTGACGAAGTGGCCCAAAAGCTAAAACAGCTGATTAGATAGGTGTCAGGCAGCTAGTCGATCAAAACTGTCAGGGGTCAGTAAATAGGGCACACGGCACAAGGCGCAAGGCGCAAGGCGCAAGGCACACGATGTTTTTTTGAAGGTTTAAAAACATTTTACCGTGAACCGTTTGCCTTGTACCCTGTACCATTGTTTTTTTAACCGTGTGCCATGCGCCGTGAGCCGTGCGCCGGGATGAATCTAATGACTGAATGCACTAATAAGACAAAGTTATTTCGCACCGCAACTAAAAGCCAAAGGTAACTGAACACATGGGTAAAAAGATTCTCGTAGTCGACGATGATCGGATGTTGTTAAAATTCACCAGTGACTTGCTGGAAAAAGAAGGTCATGAGGTGGCAACCGCCCAGGACGGGTTTGCGGCCCTGAATCTGCTCACCACTTTTTTCCCGGATGTCATGTTTTTTGACCTCATCATGCCAAAAATCGATGGTGACAAGCTGTGCCACATTGTTCGCAAAATGCCCCATCTAAAGGACTGCTATCTGGTGATTCTTTCGGCAGCGGTGGCCGAGCTTGACTTCGACCACACCGAAATCGGAGCGGATGCCTACATTGCAAAAGGGCCTTTTGATGTGATGGGCAAACATGTGCTGGCAGCTGTTGAAGCCTCCGAGACCCCGCGCACCGAAGACGAGCCTAAACCGATCAAGGGCCTGGAAAGTATTTACGCGCGCCAGCTTACCAAAGAGCTGCTTTCCCGCAACCGCCATCTGGAAACAATTTTAGAGAGCCTGGCCGAGGGCATCCTGGAGGTTTTTTCCGGTAAGGTTGTGTACGCCAACGCGGCCGCAATTTCAATGTTCGGCATGGACAAAGGCAGTCTGCTGGCATCCTACCCCCCGGATTTATTCGAAGGCGAAGTTCACAGAAAACTGGCCGATATCCTGAAGTCCGGTGCCCGCAAGCCGGTTGCAATCGGCACCAACAATCCGGTCGAACTCAACGGCCGGCTGGTGACGATTGCCTGCATCCCGGTAATCGAGGAACCGCTGACAACCATCATTTTGATAACCGATGTCACCGATCGCAAGGAGCTGGAGATGCGGCTGCAGCATGTTCAAAAAATGGAGGCGATCGGCACGATCGCCGCCGGTGTGGCGCATAATTTTCGCAACACTCTCACCGAGGTGCTGGTCAACAACCAGGTGATCCAGATGAAATATAAGGATAAATCCGACATCGGCGAGATAACCGACCGCATCAGCCAGTCGGTCAGGCGCGGCGCCGGACTGGTCGATGGCCTGTTGCAATTTTCCCGCAAGCAGATGGCCAAAGAATTTCACAAAATGGACCTGGTGGCGGTGATCAGGGAAACCCATGGGTTGATCAGAAAATCATTTGAAAAGAAAATTGAAATTCAAATTGAGATGCCCGATAGCCTGCCGATTCTGGGAGATTCTGCCGGATTGAGCCAGGCGTTGATGAACCTGTGTACCAATGCGCGTGATTCGATGCCCGCCGGGGGGGTTCTGCGCATTGCGGCTAAAAAAATCGGCAATTACGCCGAGCTGATTGTGTCCGACAACGGCGAGGGGATGGATGCCAAAACAATCGAACAATGCTTTGATCCTTTCTTTACCACCAAACCGATCGGCAAAGGAACGGGGCTGGGGCTTTCAACCACCTATGGTATCGTTAAAAGCCATGAAGGCATGATTCATTTAGACTCCAAACCCGATGAGGGCACGACGATTCGCATCACCTTCCCGCTGGCACAAACCATCGCTGCCACCGAGAAGCAGACGGAGCCTGCGAACGGAATTTCATATGGAAACGGAGAAACCATTCTGGTGGTGGATGATGAGGGAGAAATCCTCGGCGCCATGCAGAAGCTGCTCGATAGCCTGGGTTACCGGTCGGCAACTGCGCTCAGCGCAAGTGAGGCGCTGGATAAATTCGCCGCTTTGAAGCCTGAAGTCGTGTTAATGGATATCAACATGCCGGAAATGGACGGGGTAAACTGTGCCGAAAAAATGTTCGATCTAAATCCCGATGCGAGGATCGCTTTTATTACCGGTTATGAAATCAACAATCTGGATGAATTTAGCGACCGCATTAAAACGTCCGTTAAAACTTTTCTGACCAAACCCGTTGACCTTTCCGAACTCAGCAGCGCCCTCACCCGCATGCTTCAAAGGTAGAGTTTGATTCNNCAGTTCCGCTATGCTTTTATCAAGCAGGGCAAGTTCAAACGGTTTTTCCAGCACGAGATCCGCATCGGCTTCGGTCGCCAGTGCTTCGGGGTGCTCCCCCCAGCCGGTGATGGCGATAACGGGTATGCTGGGGTATTTCTTTTTTACGATGGAAATCACACCGACGCCGCTGATATCCGGCATCACCAGGTCGGTAATCACCAGATCGATATCCGTTTCATTTTCTTCGATGCGCTTGAGTCCGTCCAGTCCGTTTGCCGCGGTTAAGACTTCATATTTGCCGTCAAAAAAGCTGTGAAGTCCGGCCACAGTCTCAGCACTGTCGTCGATCACCAGTATCTTTGGTTTTTCTCCCATTTTCGCCGTTTAACCTCTATTTAGATTTAAAGAAGCCAGTATCGTTTATCATATCGTTTTATTACGGATTCCGCAAGGTGATTTCCACTTATGAGACAAATATAGGAACCCGCTTTTGATAGTGGTAAGACTGGATCAGTTTCTTTACAAATTGAAGATTATCTCCGTTTTTTCCCTGCAAATTGATGCCGGTCCAAAATTGACCGGAGTCATTTTTCCTGGAGTAGATGACTTCTCCCCGGGCGGCGACATAATTGCTCTTGAAATCGAAGAACATCAATAAAATATATCTTGTTTCTATGATACGATCTGTTTCAAGCTGAATTCCATTCTGGCTGACGTTTAGAGCAACTCCCGTGTATCTTTCGACGACGTTGCTCTTCACATCCAGACCGTTGTAAGAAATACCCTTGTTGATTTTCACCCTCTGACACGTTCTGCAAGATGAATCAAGCATATTGTAAGATCCCCCCTGTGATAAAAGATTTGTTAAGAACTTGTTCCGGATTTTATCCCATGCCCCGCCCCCAGCACAATACGGCAAAAGGAGTATTTTTAATCCTTCTTTTTAGTCGAGCGGTACTAGACAAGGTATTAAAAAAATCAAACACCGGCCTAATACTTTTAATCATAATGTATTAGGCGTCAGGATCAAAGGCTCGCAGGTTCAGGGTTCAAGAAATGCGTTAGGTTGGAGGTTAGAGGTTTGAGGCAAAGAATTCCGAGATTGTCGCTTTTGCATGCTCTTTTTAAACTGTTTATCCAGAGGTCTGTTCGGTTTGGTGGTTGATTACCTGCCTCTGAGCACTCGGTGGGCTCTGTGAGAGTTAACAAGCAAAGCGTCAAATAGCGTCAAGATATGTAAAATATTTCACACATGAGTGAAAAACGTTTCTTATTTTATTCATATAAAATACTGAAGCATCCTCAAATCGGTGAAGCACGGCTAAATTTATCATCGCTGGCGATAAGCTGAATTACTTATTATTTTAAAAGGTTATAAAGTACTTAGACCGCCGCTCCCGCATCACGCCGGACCTATTACCAGGTTGGCATATTCCTTGCTCGAAAAATAACGGCATTCATGCAAATTGTTGCCGATGCACACCTAAAACCGCAAGGGGGGAACCCAATTAGATTCATTACCAAATTTTAATAGAACGATGATTTTAAACCGGCAGATAAATATAAATAATCACGCGACTCGCGTGATTGACAGGTTTTTTGCCGCGCGGGTCGCGCGGGAAAAATGTCTGCGTTGGTCTGCGACAGCCTGCGGTCGAAAACAAAAAACATGAACACAGATAAACACAAAATCATCATCCTCGAATCCAACCAGCAGCGGCGCGATGCCCTCAAGTCTATGGTGACCGACTGGGGCCACACCCCCTTTATTTTCGAAAAGGAATCCCGCTGTCTGGATAATATCGAACCATTGAATCCGGACCTGGTGATTTCCGGCACTTCTTCGCCGGATCGGGCCAAGCGGTTTATCAATACGCTGCAGCTGACCAATTGCGGCGTGCCGGTTATGATCATTTCCGATAATGAGGACATTCTGGAGTTTGTCGACAGCAATGGCTTCGGCGATGTTTCGGTGCTCAAAATTAATTCGAATCCGATCGAAATCAGATCAGCCGTTTACCGGATGCTGCTGAACGAATGCCCCAGCAAAGAAAGCCGGGCCTATTGCCCGCTGATTATCGGCGACAGCCCGGAAATTGTCAAAATAAGGAAAATGATCGCCGGTATCGATCACGTCAACGAGGCGGTCCTGATTCAGGGGGAACCCGGGACCGGAAAGGAACTGATAGCGCGCTATATTCATCTGAAATCAAAGCGTTGCCAGGGGCCCTTTATCAAAATGAACATGTCTCAGCTGACAGCTGCTTTTTTTGAAAATCAGCTTCTGATCCTGGAAGATCCTCAGGAAAGACAAAAAGGGATATTTGCCGCGGCCCATCAGGGTACTCTGCTGCTGGAGGAAATCGGTGCGATACCGGCCGAACCCCAGGCCACGTTGCTGAAGATGATCGATGAGGCTGAAATTTTTAAATCAGCAGATGCCGTTTTTGACGTTAGAATCATTGCCACATCCAGCCGGGATCTTGCGGCCCTCGTTGAAGCCGGTCATTTCAGCAAAAGTCTTTTTTACCGGCTCGATGTGATCCGGGTTGATCTTCCGCCGCTGCGCCGCCGGCTGGAGGACATTTCCGCCCTGGCTGATTTTTTTACCGACAAGTTCTGTATCGAAACCGGCCGGAGCCATTTTGAACTTTCGGAAAAAATAAAAAGCTTGTTGACCGGCTACCACTGGCCGGGAAACGTTCAGGAGCTCGAAGAGCTTTTAAAGCGGGTTGTGGTGGACGGCGCCGAAGATATTATGGCGAAAAAGCTCAGGGTTCACAAAAAATATCACGCCATCACCGACTCCTGTAAAGACATCACCACCCTTGCCGGGCTAAATGATGTCAAAAAGCATGTCAGGAATCTGAACAACATCTCATTGAAAAAGATCGGCGGTATCTTCATGGAGCGGGCCGAGAAGAAACTGGTCAAAAAGGCGCTTGAAAGCACCAACTGGAATCGCAAGCGTGCCGCTAAACTTCTGGACATCAGCTACAAGTCGCTGCTCAACAAAATTAAGGAGTACAATCTCACTTGAAAACAGGTATCAGGCAAAAAAGCCAAGGTTAAAGGCAAGAGGAAAAAGGATAGAGGATAAAGGTAAAATAAATCAGGCCACAGGCCTCAGGCATAAGGCACTAAACATCAGAAATTAGGCGTTAGACGTTGGGCATCAAGCAAAAAAATGCGAGACTTAAATTAAAATCGATTGAAAACCACGGCCTTACGCCTGAAGCCTAAAACCTGAAGCCCTCAGAATGAATTAAGACGAAAACACATGCCCGACTATGAGAATATAAACGAATTAACCAAAGCGGTGATCAATGCAGCCACCGAGGTGCACCAGATTATCGGCCCGGGAATGATGAAATCTGTATACCAGGAATGCCTGGGCTACGAGCTGGAGTTAAGAAACATCCCCTTTGAACGCCGCAAGAAACTGTCACTCGAGTACAAAGGTGCTGAGCTGGACAGTGGTTTCCAGCTGGACTTTGTAGTGGCCGACAGACTGATTATCGAGCTGAGGAATAATAACGGACTGCAGCCGGCCGACGAAGCCCGCATGCTGACCTATCTGTACTTAACCAGAACCGAAGTCGGCTTGTTGATCGACTTCAACGTGCCCATTCTCAAAGACGGGATCAAAGAGGTAAAAGACTAAAGGCACACGGCGCAAGGCGTCAGGCAATCAAAGGCAACTGAGTATTGGATGAGCAGTAGAGAGGAACCAAATGAAAATTTTGCGGGTAGACGACTTCAAGCCCAAAAAAAGCGATGGGGAAACACCGGCAACATCACAAACCGAAACCGAAGCTCCCTCTGAAGAAAGTAAAGAAAGTGAGAGCTCTGAAGAACAAACAGGGATCGATTCGGCAGATGACCTGTCTCTTGAAAAATCGAAAGATTTCGCCGATGCCGATAGCGAGTTGATAGATGAACAGCGCGAGCGCCCGGATTCCGGCGAGGCGCCATCGTCGCAGGGCGAGCAGCAGCCGAACGGGGTGCAGCCGCCGGGTGGTGGAGAAGAACTGCAGACCTTTTTTATGCACCTTTCGCAGGATGCCCTGAATCCCGGGCAAATGCGAGAAAGCAGCAACTTGCCCGAGGAAAAGAAAACAGCGTCATCTCAGAGCGCAACAGACGGGGAAACGGCCGCCGGAGATAAGGCGCCCAATCGGGTGCTAAGAAATATTGATTTGAAATCATTTGCAAAATTTAGAAGCATAAATAGAGAAAGGCCCAAACGGAAGCAAAAAGACTCCGATAGCACCGATGGAGGCATGCGCGGCCCGATTCCGTTTTCTATGAGAGATGCCTGTCAAATTATTTTCAAACACAAGATCCAGATAGGTTTTGTTTTCTTCCTGGTAGTATTCATGGCGGTCATCGGCACGCTTTTGATGAAACCGGTTTACGAGGCATCTGCTCAGCTGCTCGTCAAGCTTGGCCGCGAGAGTGTTTTCGTGCCGACGACCGGCAACGTGACACCGATTTTTAATATCAATGTCGAACAGCAGGTATACTCTGAAATTGAAATAATGAAAAGTCGCTCATTGGCAGAAAAAGTTGTTGCTGCTCTGGGGCCGACGGCTATTTATAAAAACCTCGCTGAGGAAAGATCAGGAGTTTTAAATTATATTATGCCGGACAAGCGGGGGGAAATGACACCCGATGAGCGCCAGGCAGCCAATTTTGAATCCGCAGTAGTCGAGTTAATGAAGTCGCTTGAGGTTGGCGGCGTTAGGAAATCAAACGTCATTCAGGTGGACTTTAAACACGAAGATCCGCAAATGGCGGCGGAGGTGGTAAACACTCTGGCCAATCTGTATCTTGAGCATCATCTGGAGATCCATAAAAAACCGCAGAATGTGAGATTTTTCAAGGAGCAAACCGACCTTCTCAAAGGCAAACTCGACGAGGCCGAAGAAAGGCTCAATGTTTTAAGAAAGCAGTACAACATTACTTCTTTAGAACAGCAGCGCTCGCTTTTGCTTAATCAGTCCTCTACCTTAAGCTCGAGTTTAAACGATACCATCAGCCAGGAAGTCGAAACCGAAAAGCGGATTCACCAGTTGCGCATACAGCTTGCAAGTGTTCCGGAGACGATATCACAGGGCGTGGAAACCAATGAGAATCCCTATCTGATAAACACCCTTGAAGCCCGACTGGTCGAACTGCAGCTGAAAGAAAAAGAACTGCTGGATAAGTATACCGATGAGAGCCGTCTGGTCCGGGGCGTAAAAGAAGAGATCCAGGTTGTCCAGCAAAAACTGGCAGAGCAGGACACCAGGCGCTATGGCAGCAAGACATCGGGCGTAAACCCCACCTACCAGCGGCTGAAAGAGGAGGTACTTCGCAACGAAGCTGAAATAGAAGCTTTGAAGGCGAAAAAGATCGCTCAACAGAAGTACTCGTCCGAACTTCAGGGCAAGCTCGAGAAGCTTAACCAGGTGGAATTGGAGATCAAACAGCTCCAGCAGGAGATCGAGGTGGACAGAGAAAACTACCGCCTTTATTTAACCAAGGTGGAAGAGTCCCGAATATCGGATGCCATGGATACCGAAAAGATTTCCAGTGTGACTCTGATCGGGCCTGCACGGCCGCCCAGCAAACCGGTCAGCCCCAGGGTTAAGCTGAACATCTTAATCGGCATCTTTTTGGGAATATTTGCAAGCCTGTCGCTGGCGGTTTTCAGGGAATACCTGGATGACAGGATAGAAAAAGTAGAGGACGTTGAAAAAGAACTCCAGCTGCCCGTTCTGGCATCCATACCGATATATAAGCACAAGGCGGCCGGCCTTGGGTCTTAGGTTGAATGATAAAGGTTAAAGGATAAAGGTAAAAAAGCAGGCTTCAGGCATTAGGCTTCAGGCATCAGGTCTCAATCTCAAGTATATAGGTTAAGGAGAAAAAGTATAAAAACAAAATTAATCAGATACCTAAGGAAGAAGCGAGGCTCTTATTAAAAAAGAAAAGAATCCTTGGCCTGAAGCCCGATGCCTTGCCCCTGACGCCTTTTTGAGAGAAAACCATGACCTGGCGCCTAATTTAACCGGTTAACTTATTCAACCAATAAACTAATTTAACCAACTAACTGAATAGACTAATTCATGCAATTAAACTAGTCGAACCAATGGAACCAATAAAACAAAGGTAGTTGACAATGGGTAAAATCAGCGATGCTCTTGAGAAACACAGTGCCGAGCGGGAGCGCAAGCAAATTGAAATAAGGTCGGATTCCCCGGTGACGCCAAAGGCTTCTCCACCGCCAAAACAGACGGCGAAGCAGCGCGTTATTAAATCCGAACTGGCGGGTTATGAGGATATTCTAACCCGGTTGCACACGCAACATCCCGATGAAGCCATTAAGTCGATCATGTTTACCGGTGCAACCCATGGCGGCGGCGCCACAACCACTGCGGTCAATTTCGCCAAAACGCTGATCAGGGATTACCAGGTCAAGGTTCTTCTGATAGACGCCAACATGCGCACACCAAATCTGCGGGATTTATTTGATATTGATAGTGAAGAGGGCCTAACCGACATTGTTGTCAACAACAATGTAAGACCTTACCCGGTGATCAGCCGGAATTCCAGTTATTTATTTGTTCTGGGCACCGGCGGAGAATATATCGGTCCTGTAAGTCTTTTCGAATCCGAGCGCTTTGATGATTTTTTGAGCAATGCCCGGGAGGAATTTGACTATATTATCCTGGACTCGGCACCGATGCCAAATTTTGCCGAAGCGCGTGTTCTTTGCAAAAAGGTGGACGGAGTCATACTGGTGGTTGAATCCGGAAAAATACGCAGGCAGGTTGCACTGCGGGTCAGAAAAGAGCTCGAAGATGCAGGTGCCAGAATACTGGGTGTGGTGCTCAATAAACGCAAATATCACATTCCCGATTGGCTCTATAAGAGACTGTGACTCAGTCTCTCACAGAGACCACAGAGATCACAGAGAGATCAAATCTTTTAGTTAAAAAAACTCTGCGTACTCTGAGGGCTCGAGCGAAGCGGGCGTGAGACTAAAAAAGGAGAGATAAAAGTGAAAATGATGAGGAAGGAAATAATTTTTGTGCTGGCTATTTTTATCGCTTCTGCCCTGATCGGTTGTGCTTCCCAGAGCAGCAATATTAAAGCTGTGGAACCGCTATCACCGGCACAGGTGCAGGCCCCAGTCGTCTATACAATTGCGCCGGGAGATGAGCTCGATATTAAGTTTTTCTACAACCCCGAGCTAAATGAAACCGTTATTGTACGTCCGGACGGAGTGATTTCGTTGCAGCTTGTCGACGAGATTCATGCTGCCGGTATGACGCCCGCCGAGCTGGACCAGAAGCTGACCGACCTCTATTCGCGTGAGCTCAGAAAGCCGGTGGTGACGGTGATTGTCAGATCTTTTACGCGCCAGCGGGTTTTTGTTGGCGGCGAAGTCACCACGCCGGGCCTGGTTGAGCTTCCAACCGGCATGACCGCCCTGCAGGCCGTGTTTCAATCAGGCGGTTTCAAGGAAACCGCTGAACCGTCGGAAACGCTGATCATCCGTAAAGGCGAGAAGAATAAACCGATCCCGATACGGATCGATCTTGCGTCGGTAATGGTCTCCGGCGGCGGTAATGATTTGCAGTTGCAGGCCGATGATATTGTCTATGTGCCCAAATCGGCCATCGCCAATGCCAACAAGTTTATCGACGAGTATATCAGCGGCTTGCTGATGTTCCGCGGGTGGAGCTTTGGTGTTTCGCAATCACTTGGTTTGTCAAGCGATACATTCTAGTAAGGTATAAATTTTTTCCATATACCTTACACCTTAAACCGTGAAATTGTGAAATCAACTTCACACCTATATGAAATTGATTTCTTCTTTTAACAGAAGATCTTTTAAATAAAATATTACAGACCTTATTCTAACATTGAGCAAAAGACAAAGTTGTAACATAATGAAATTATGATATATTTTATTTTAAAAAATTTTAATTTACTAGTTAAATTTAACTAAAACGGCATAGCAATTGCTAGTACTAAATATAGTACTCGCAAAATATCAACTTAACGGACGGACGTAAATAAGCATGGGGGGGATCCACTTAAAATAAATAATCGGTGTGCCAATTAATATGCGGGTGGATCGTATAGCCAATCATATGAAATATGGGACCTAAAACAGCGAGGCGAACGGCAGTGAACTTTTTGCATACCCTGTGTGCTTACGTTATGCCGAGCGATATGGCAATTTGCTCCGGGCGAAAGTCGAGTTATGTAATCGACCAGGCGGAGCTATGTTCGAAAACCAAAGATTAATGGTTTATTGGTTGATAAGGCTGAGCAAGTTTATTTGTTAAATAAGTTGACTGAGTTTAGCAGTCTATTAAGCACCACAACCAGAATTCAACAACGAATCAACTTAATTGACTCAGTCAACCAGTCAACCTGATAAACTTATTCAACAAATAGGAATTAGCCGACGCCTGACGCCTGGTGCCTGATGGCTTAATAAAATTAAAGCAATGCATTTACAGAAATTTATAAATAAACTGAGTTGGCCGGTAAAAGCCTTGAAGTATAAAAGTCTTCACGGCATAAACTCGCGTAAAGAATTCTATAAAATTATCGATCGGGAAAGGGAGCGCGCCAGTCGAAACAATCATCAGGTGTCCCTGCTTGTATACAATCTGGAGTCATTTCCGGACAACGGCAGGGAAAGCAGGCAGCTGATAGAAAATATATTAAAGGAAAAAAGAAAAGTCGATGAGCTGGGATGGTACGATAAACGCAAGGTGGGTGTCATTCTCCCTTACACCGCATCGCATGGCGCCCGGAAATTCAGAAGATAAAACTGATGCTCAAGCTGGAAATGAAATTTCCAATGGTGCAGAAGATTCAGTCATAGATATTAAAAATTCGGCCTTCGATAATGTCGAAAATAGGTCTGATGATTTAGCCCAAAATAGATCCGTAAGGAATGGATCGAAATGAAGGATTTTTCTAACATAAAAAACTCCGTATTCGCTGATAAATGGGAAGCTGAAAGTTCCTGCGAAGTAGAACAAAATTATTCACTTCTTAAAAAGATTGAAACAATCGAACCGTTCTTTGTTCGGCGAATGCCCCTGTGGAAGCGTATACTGGATATTTTTGGTTCCCTTGCGGGGTTGATTATACTTTCACCCGTGTTCCTGTTTATTGCGAGCTTAATAAAAATTGTTTCTCCGGGACCGGTATTGTTCAAGCAGACACGAATTGGCTATGGATGTAAAGAATTTAAATTCTGGAAATTTCGAACCATGAAGGTAAATACGGACAGCTCCTGTCATCAGAAGTATTTGTCTGAACTGATAAATGAAGACACCGATGAGGATCAGGAGGTTGTCAAACCCATGATCAAGCAGGATAGAGACAACCCCAATATTATTTCGTTCGGACATTTTCTAAGGAGTTCGTGCCTCGATGAGCTGCCGCAATTGATCAATGTGCTTTCCGGCGATATGAGCCTGGTCGGTCCGCGCCCTGCCATTCCATACGAGGTAGAACAGTACCTGATCTGGCACAAGGGGCGTTTCGACAGTCTTCCGGGAATGACCGGTCTGTGGCAGGTTAGCGGAAAGAATAGATTGACTTTCAAAGAGATGATTCGGCTGGATATCCAATATGAGAGACAAATGTCCCTGTTAACCGATTTAAAAATCTTATTGATGACTCCATTTGCTATCATGAAGGAATATCTGTACAGCCGACAGGATTCTTGTGATTAGAAGCTATCTAATAAGTTGAATTTTCGTTCAAGATCGAGGCACCAATCCCGCCGAAAAAGGCGGGAGGCCAAATGACATTTTTGAGATGGCTTCTAGAAAGGAGACATAACAATGCTTAACATTGCAGTCGTCGGGTGCGGTTACTGGGGACCGAATCTGATACGAAATTTTAATTCCCTCTCCAGTTGCAATGTAAAAATAGCCTGTGATCTCGATAAAAGAAGACTGCTCCATATGCGGTCGCTT
>JARRJQ010000081.1:0-13035 GCA_037388985.1 Desulfobacterales bacterium
ATGCCGGGTATCACTTTGGGACCCCCGCCGTGCATCTTCAGCGCGCGGATGGTGGACGTCAAAACCGATACATGCGGTTTCTGGCCGCTGAAGCGGCATTTGACATTCCAGAATTTTTCAAACCCGATGTCGGCTGCAAAACCGGATTCGGTAACGTGATAGTCGAACAGTTTCAGACCGACACGGTCGGCAATGATCGAGGACTGCCCCACAGCGATATTGGCAAACGGCCCGGCATGCACCATACAGGGATTGTACTCCGCGGTGCACAGCAAAGTGGGGTTGATCGTGTTGCGCATAAAAGCCGTCATGGCATTGCCGGCTTCCAGATCGCCCGTTGTGACGGGTTTGCCGCTTTTGTCGAATGCCACGGTAATGTTGTTCAGCCGCTCTTTCAGATCAGCCAGATCCCGAATAACCGCCAGGATGGCCATGCACTCGGAACCCACAGCGATGCCGAACCTGGACTGCATGGCGAATCCGTCCATGCGACCGCCCAGGCCGATGACGATGTTGCGCAGCGCTTGAGCGCAAAAATCCATGATCCAGCCCATTTCCACCCGGGTGGGATCGATGTTAAGGCGGCGCATGCCGGTCAGCCGTTTCAACTGCTCGTCGTTATAGTTGCGTTCGTGCTGCATGCGGGAAGTCAAGGCCACCATGGCCAGGTTATGGGCATTCATGATGTCATTGATATCGCCGGTCAGACCCAGTGAAAATTCGGTCATGGGAATCAGCAGTGAATTGCCGCCGCCGGCCGCGGTTCCTTTGACGTTCATGGTGGGTCCGCCCGAAGGTTGTCTGAGTGCACCGCCGACGCTTACCCCGCGCTTGCCGAGCCCTTCCATCAGCCCACAGGAAGTCGTGCTTTTACCTTCGCCCAGCGGGGTCGGGGTGATGGCGGTTACCTCGATGTATTTTCCATCCGGTTTTTTCTTCAGACGCTCGATGATTTTTAGAAAATCAAGTTTTGCCAGTCTGCCCATAGGAAGAATTTCATCTTTTTCTAGCCCCAGTTTGTCTCTCCATTCATCCGACGTTGGCATGTTTTTTTCTGCTGCTTCAGAAATCTGCCAGTCTGCCATCTTTACTGCATCATAAGCCATCTATCATATCCTCCTTTCCATCTATTAATCTGTCTGTTGAAGAATCGAGCAATGTATAAACTCTCTTTTCTGATTTTTACCGTAAACAGCTTCACACCGCGTTCTGAAAAAACTAAAAGCGTGTATCATCTGTTTATTTTTTTGGCAAGAGAATTGTTCATCAAAGGTTCAGGTGTCAGGAACGAGCAGGTTTCGGGTGTCGGGTGTCAGGTGTCATGTCTCAAAACATAGGACTGAATGCTGAGTACTGAGGCATATCGGATTAGAAAGTGGTGGAAATAGACATACCAGTGCATTCCGGAAAACGATCCGGCGTCGCTCTGCTGAGCTATGCCGGACAGACAAATCATGTTAAAGGGATCGGAACTCGGAAAGTTTTTTTGCTAAGTCCTCAGTCCTCAGCACTCCTTGCTTATCTATTGACCCTTATGCAGGCTCTGAATTTTGCAATTGATTGAGTCGATAGTAGAATCCTTTACGATCCATCAATTCCACATGGGCGAAAGAACCGTTTCCAGGCCATCGGGCAGTCGCTGGACCAGCTTTCGGCAGTTGGCGGCCTCAATGATTTCCTGTATCTTTTCGCCGGTGAAATGCCCTGCGTTATCAAATATATTCTCGCGGATCGTGCCGGTAAATAGAAAGGGCTCCTGCATGACTAAAGCCATCTTTTCCCTGAAAACAGCGGTATCCATGCCTCTGAGATCGATGTTGTTAATCAGGATCCGACCGCCTGTTGGGTCATAAAATCGGGGGATCAGATTGATCAAGGAAGTCTTGCCGGCCCCGGTAGGACCCACAATGGCTGTTGTTTCTCCCGCTTTAATTTGAAATGAAATGTTTTTGAGCACTATTTCGTCTTTGATATAACTGAAAGAAACATCTTCGAATCGGATTTCCTGGATACCATCCAAACTGGTAACACTGAGAGCAAGATTGGCTTTGGGCAGCGTATTTTTTGTATCCATGATCAAAAATATTCTTTCAGCCGAAGCCATGGCATTTTGCAGAATATTGTATTTTTCCGCCAGGTCCCTTATCGGCCTGAAAAACATTCTAACATATGAGATAAAGGCCACCAGGGTTCCCAGACTGATAGCTTCGTTCAACACCCGGTTGCCTCCGTAAAAAACCACCAGGGCAACGGCAATCACCCCCAGAAGTTCGGTGATGGGCATGAAAATCGCCAATACATGAATTTGTCGCATGCCGGCTAAATAATTCTCGTGGTTAAGCATATTGAATGTCCGGTAATTTTCTGATTCCTGGCGAAACATCTGAATAACTTTGATGCCCTCGATGGTTTCGGCAAAGCGGGTGTTGATTTCTGCGATTTTTATTCTCAGCAGACGGAAAACATCCCGGGCCTTTACTGAAAATTTGGCGGATGCGTAGATCACTATCGGCAGGACGATAAAAGAAACCAGCGTGAGCTTCCAATTGAGAGCCATCATTACAGCGGCGATTCCCAACAGCAGGAAAAAGTCTTTGAATATAAAGGAAATTACCGAGGTAAATAATTCATGCATATTTTCGACATCATTGGTCACCCGCGTAACCAGCCGCCCAACGGGGTTGCGCGTAAAAAAATCAAGCGCCAGATTCTGAATATGCGTAAAGAGCTTTATCCTCAGATCATGCATGATCATGTTTCCGCTGTATTCCATGATTATTTTTTGCGCAAAGTTGAGGATGAAATCGAGCAGAACCACCGCCAGAAAGATTGCGGCCATCAGGCTGACCCCGTGTAAATCATTTTCCCGTAAAATCCGCAGGTCGTTCTTTTCCAGATGCTTCAGCGCCTCAAATTCAATCAGGGCCGTATGGCCCTCAATTTTGAACAGCTCCTTGTATTTTTCGACGATTTCGCGGTAACGGGGGTTTTTAAGGTCGACTTTTAAATACCTGTGGGTGCCTTGATCGGATTGCGCATGATTTCCACCGGCAACCGCTGCTTGCGGCACAATGTAACGGTCAATGGTGATTTTGGTAATGTACGGCAGCGCCAGATCCAAGCCGGCTATGCCTAAAACAAGAACGATAGACCATAATACCAATAACTTACGCGACAGAATAAACGGGTAAAGCCTTTTCAGCAACTTGATGTCGTAAGGTTTTCCCAGCTGGCCTTCTTCAAAGTATCCATATTCAGGCTGCATTTATACTCTCTTCAATTTCCTGGAGCTGAAATGTTCTGGCATAATACCGATTGGTTGCAAGCAAATCGCTGTGGGTGCCGTGCTCAATGATTCGTCCCTGATCCAATGCGATGATTTGATCCGCAAAACTCACGGCCGAAATGCGATGGGAAACAATGATAATGGTTTTATGGCCGATGATGGACTTAAGCGTATTGGTGATTACCTTGCCCGTCTCCAGGTCAACCTGACTGATCGGGTCATCCAGAATTAATACAGCGGCTTGCGGAAGCAAACAGCGAGCCAAAGCAATGCGTTGCTTTTGGCCGCCGGAGAGGACAACCCCTTTTTCGCCGACAATGGTTTCAAAGGCGTTTGGAAAGGAGCAAATCGTATCGTAAATCGCTGCCTTTTGGGTCACGTTTTCCAGCTCATCTTCGGTGATTAGCGGGTTGCCGAAGGTGATATTATGTCGAATGGTTCCGGCAAATAAAAAGGGCTCCTGGGGCATAAAGGCGATCTGGGATCTTAAACTGTCGATGCGCAAAGAGCGTATGTCGTTACCGTCAAGAAAGATGCTTCCTTTGGACACGTCATACAGGCGGGGAACGAGGCTTAACAATGTTGTCTTTCCACTGCCCGGCGGGCCGACGATGCCTAAGACCGTTCCCGCCTCCACCTCCAGTGTTATTCCTGAAAGCACCCGTTCAGCCTCGCGACCTTTATGACCATAGGTAAATGCGACATCTTCAAAAGCGATCTGACCCTTGGACTGGTTTACGGTGATGGCCTCTTTTTGTGTGTTGATTTCGGGAAGCGTTTTTAAAATCCGATTGATTCTGTCGAGCGAGGCCCGGCCGCGCTGGATTAGATTCGTAACCCACCCCAGTGCCATCATTGGCCAGGTAAGCAATCCCAGATAGCTGATAAAGGCGACAAAGTCTCCCGGCGTGATCGTCAATTCGATCGTCTGTCGTCCGCCAAGGTACAGCACGATTGCCAAGCCTAAATTTGTAAACAGCAGCATCATCGGAAAAAAAGATCCGACAATTCTAACCAGCCCCAGGTTTTGTTTGACATATTTTGCAGAGGCCGTCGCTACTCGGGCGGCTTCCCGTTCTTTGCGGTTATGGGCTTTGATAATTCGAATTCCGGCAAATCGTTCCCGGATGGTTTCAGTCAATTCTGAGAATGCGGCTTGAACCATTTGATACCGCTGGTGCATTTTTTTACTAAAAAATCTTGCGCTGATAGCGATCAGCGGCATGGGGATCAATACAAACAGTGTCAGCCGGACATTGATATAGAGCATAAAACCGATGGCGGATGCACCCAGGACAACCGCATCATTTAAGGCCACCATTCCCATACCCGTTGCCATTCTGATTTGCTGAATGTCATTGGTGGCGTGAGCCATTAAATCGCCGGTTGAGGTTCGGTCAAAATAAGATGCGGAAAGGGTTTGGATATGGGAAAAAAGGCGGTTGCGCAATCCCTCCTCCACCCGCCGGGAAGTTCCCAGCAGACACCGGCGCCAGGCATACCGAAAAACACCAATCAAGACGGCAATCAGCGCCATGTAGATTGCGTAAACAAGCAGTTGTCCGATCTCGATTTGTAACTGAGTCAGTCCGTCAACCGTCCATTTGATAATGCGCGGAATAAAAAGCTGCAGCATGTCCACAATAATTAAACTGAGCAAGCCGAAGAAAATTTTGAAGCGATTTTCAACAAAATAAGGCTTGATGAGTGCACTGGATTTCATGATATTCGGTGTATTTTATAATAATCTGAAAATATACGACATTCTTTCTTTCGTTGACTTCATCGGAGTCGGTTGTTATTGTAATTTTTATGGAATCAGGAAGTATTGTTGAATACATCGACCGCCAAAAAATAATGTGTGCGGTGGTGCTTGAAGTCAAGAACCAGCGTTTACGATTGTTAACGGAAAACAATCGGGAGGTCAACCTTTCGCGCAATCGCCTGTTGCATAAAGGTAAAATGCGCCTCGACCTCAATTTGGGCAGGGATCAGATTGTCGCGGCTTTAAAACAGGTGGCTCAGAAGCGTCAGGCGCTGATTAAAAATATCGACATTAAGGATTTATGGGAGGTGCTCAATACGGAGCAAAACTGGATCGACCTGGCCACAATGACCGAATTCTGTTTCCCGGAAGGGCGATCCGGAGACCATGAATCTGCTGTCTTTAGAGCGATATTTAATGACCGGCTTTATTTCAAATTCAATCCGGATGGATTTCGTCCCAATTCAGAGAAGCAGGTCCAGCAGCTTACCGCCCAAAGGCAACAGGCGGAATTCAAAAACAGGCTTATTGAGGCCGGGGGCAGCTGGCTCAAAAGCATGCTGAATAGCGCCGGATCGGTCGATCTTCAATCTTTTTCTAATGATATCCGTCAATATATCAAGATCCTGAAATCCTATTATCTTTTTGACAAGGAAAGCAAAGATTATGCCCTTGCCAAAGCGATGACTGCCCGGGCTGGAATTGAAAGTGCCGATGGTCTTTTTAATCTTTTTGTCAAGCTGGGCATATTTGATGAAGATGAAAATATTGAATTGCTTCGCTGTAACCTGTCAGCCACTTTTTCAGAACCGATTGTCGCTGCTGCAGAGCAGATCATTCGTTCAAGGCCAACGCCCTCTGCGGATGCTTCGCGGCGGGATTTGACTCATATGGATTTAATGACGATTGATGGTCAGGGTACCCTGGATTTTGATGATGCCATCAGTATCGAAGAAAAAGGTGATTCATTCCAGTTGGGCATCCATATCGCGGATGTGAGCCATTTTATTCAAAAAGGGGATTCAATTGATCAAGAGGCCCTGTCACGAGGCAGCTCCATTTATATGCCGGATAAAAAAATACCCATGCTGCCGCCTGGCCTGGCCGAAGATCTTTGCAGCCTGAAAGCCGGTGAGTTGAGGCCGGCAATCAGCATCATGGTTAATCTGAGTCCGATGGCGGAAATTGTCCACTATGAAATCATCCACAGTCTGATCAAGGTCAAACATCAACTGACCTATTATGATGTCAATATTGATGCGGATGAAAATCGCCATATGCGGATTCTGCGAGACATTGCCGAAAAATTTCGCCAGAAAAGACTCGATGCCGGGGCTGTTCAAATCACGGTGCCTGAAATCAATATATGGGTCAATGAAAATAGAGAAGTATTCATTAGCAAAATCAATCGCGAAAGTCCGGGAAGGATGCTGGTTGCAGAATTGATGATTATGGCTAACTGGTTGATGGCCGACTATTTAAAGACGAGAGGATTACCGGCGATATTTAGGTCACAACCGGAGCCCCGCGAACGATTATATAAAAACGATTCTGGCACTCTATTTCAAAACTGGATGCAGCGCAGGCTTCTAAATCGTTTCATTTTAAATACCAAACCCGAATGGCATTCCGGTTTGGGCCTGGATGCATATGTGACCGCCACCTCACCCATCAGAAAATATTCAGACCTGATCAGCCAACGCCAGATTCGGTCTGCGTTGGGGCTTGAGAATCCATTCAGCGCTGATCAGATCGATGCAATTATCCAGGCCCTCGAGCTTCCGATGAGCCAGGTGGGCCGGTTGCAATACAGCCGCCATCGGTACTGGCTGTTAAAATACCTTGAGAATCAAATCGGGCAAAAGGAAGAGGCTGTTGTATTGCATAAAACCCGTAGAAACTACCAGATTCTTCTGACGCAATATATGCTTGAGTGCGATCTGCCCATATCCGGCGGACCCGAACTCAAGCCGGAAGACTTGATTCAAGTGACCGTGCAGCGGGTAAGCGCGCGCAAGGATGTCCTGCAAGTCTCCATCGGTTAATTCATGGCAAAGCGCATAGCATCAAGACCTGAAGTTTTTTCATGCCTGCATTTTTCAAAAGCTTTAATCAGCGGTTATTCATCCATGATTAAAATTTTAGTCATAAAAAATACGTAAAACTCGAAATCCGAATATCGAAATGCGAAATTCACCCAGTGGAATCCTCCGCAGGAGGGCCGCCTGGGGCGGCATTCCACCGGGCAGGTCCGAATACCGAAGGACCAAAATTCAAAACGAGATGCGACGTTTTGAGCATTTGAATTTTAAATTTTGAGATTGTTTCGGATTTCGAATTTCGAGTTTCGGGTTTAAAAACTTTGTCCGGTAACTTTAAAATGATGCTTGAGTTTTCAACATTATTTATGGTTATGACTTATTTAACCGAGATGACTTCTCCGTTGGTGATTTTTTTGAGTTCGTCCGGAGTCAATTTGAAAACGGCGTGGGGGGTTCCGGCGGCTGCCCAGATTTCTGCATACTGCAGCAGGTCTTCATCAATAAAGGTTTTGATCTGACTTGGGTGCCCGATTGGTGGAACACCGCCAATGACATAGCCGGTTTTTTCGCGAACATAATCCGCCCGGGCCATTTTAACCGGCTCCGAAACATGCCGACCGAGTGTATTTTCATTGACGCGGTTTGCTCCACTTGCTACCACCAGAATCGGTTGATGAGACTTTCTGCCTTCAAAGATGAGCGATTTGACAATCTGGCCGACATCGCAGCCGACTGCCCGGGCAGCATCTTCTGCACTGCGCGTTGTATTCTCCATCTGGACGACTTCACAGGTCAGCCCCCGGGCTTGCAGAGCCTGCTGAACCTTTTGCGCGCTTGGTTTTAATCCATCACTCACGTATCCTCCTTTAGCTGCTGAACGCTTATAACATTTTTCTTGACTAAATAATAAATACTAATTATATAATCATATTATAAATAAATATTATTCATGGAGATTGAAGCCATGGGAATTCAGGAGAGGAAAGAAAGGGAAAAGGAAAGGCGGCGTCAGCAAATAATGGTAGCTGCCAAACGCGTTTTTTCCGACCGGGGCTTTAATAAATCCACGATGGAAGACATTGCATTAGAAGCCGAACTCAGCCCGGGAACCCTTTACCTCTATTTTAAAAATAAAGAAGAACTTTATGCCTCGCTTTCTTTGCGTATACTTCAGTATCTTTTAATCCGAGTCGAACATGTCAATGAAGAAAAAGATGCCGGACCAGAGGAAAAACTAAATTCTCTTATGGAAGCCATGTACGATGTTTACGAATTCGATCCATTAATCATTATCAATATGTTCCATCTGCAATCAAGTGAAACGCTAAAAAATCTGTCGCCGCAGCTAATGAACGAAATTAAGGATCTGTCCCGCAAGTCGCTTGGATCCATCTCGCAAATATTTAAAGAAGGTGTTGAAAAGGGGATATTTGTTGACCGTCATCCCCTGGCGCTGGCTGATACCTTCTGGTCCTTGTTTTCCGGGGTTGTTTTGTGGCTGACCAGCAAAAAGATTATTGATGAGCGAAAGGATTATTTAAAACAGACCCTGGATGTTGCCTTTGAAATATTTGGCCGCGGTATAAAAGAAACCAATCCTTCATAGGTTAAGCCGGTTGGCCCGTTAAGCCAGTTGGGCCCGCTAAAAAGGGAAACATCTTATTTTTAACCGGTAAACGGGCTCAACGGGCAACGAGCTCAACCCCTAAAACAGTTTGGTAATCTCATCTACCTCAAAAGAAGGCCAGGGTGCCTGGGCTTTTCCTTCAAGCGCGATGACTCCCTGACCGCTGTCCATTACCTCGCCGATGCAAACAATTTCGATTCCGGTAGCAAGAATACCTTCCACCAATCCAGCGCAATCCTCCGGGCGGCAGCATATCAACAGACTGCCGGAGCCAATTAATCCTAGAGGATCAATGTTAAATAAGTCGCATATTTTTTGAGTTTCAGGGAAAACGGGTATTTTATCGGTAAAGACTTTAATTATATGATTTCCCGCAAAGCTCAGTTCTTCAATGGCAGTTGCCAGACCTCCTTCGGTTACATCGTGCATGGCGCTGGTTCCCTTCGTCGCAGCCGCAATTTTCGCTTCGGTGATAACACTGATTTCATCCAAGAATCGCTTGCAGCGGTCAATTTCTTTTTGAGCCATACCGATCTTTTTCAAGCGCTCTGCGAATTCTCTTGCGATTATAGCGGTGCCTTCTACCGCCACTTTTTTGGTTAAAAACACTCGATCACCTTCTGCCATATTGCGCTTATCAATCAAATCCTGCTTGGATACCGTACCGGCCATCATTCCGGCAATAATCGGTCGAGTGACCGCATCTGTAATTTCGGTATGCCCGCCGCACAGCGTAATACCCCATCGCCGGCAAAAGCTTTTGAGTTCATCAAACACGAATCGAATCTGCGAGGCAGTTGTGCGGCTCGGGAAAAACAAAGTCGTTAGAAACCACTGAGGGATGGCTCCGGATGTGGCAATGTCATTGGCATTGACCAGCACGGCATATTGTCCGATGGAGTCAGTGGCAAATGTAATCGGATCTGATTTGAGGACCAGCACTTCTTTTGATTGGACATCGACAGCCGCAATGTCTTCTCCGACGCTGGGGTTGATCAGAACCGACGGATCATCAAAGACAAACTGATTTAGAAAATCGCGCAGCAGTCGATTCGGCAGTTTGCCGGCTGGCAGTGGGCTTCCCAGACGAATAATATTTTTTATTTCTTGAATATTTTCGACAATGAAGTCGGCGGTGAGTGCCCTTGAGTCGGGTTTATCCCCGGATACCCAGTGCACTGTTATGGCACCGGCGCTTTGCGCAGCCATAATTTCAGCAGCATTTGCCGATATGAGTAAAACGTTTTCAGCTGGCACCTTCAGAATGTTTGCTGCAAATTGGATTAGATTCGCATCCGGTTTTTGCTGCAGGATTTCATCGCGGCTGATGATCGCGTCCGCACTGGCCATTTCGATGGATGAAATATCATCGAAGACCTGCCGAATGAGGCCGATGCCAAAGTGGCTAATAATCCCCAGATTCAACAGGGTCTGGTTTCGGTCAGGCGACGGCGGCAGACTTTGAATAAACTCGATCAGTGTGCTTGTCGGTGGGCAACCGATATCTGTTTTCAGCTGGCTTACAGCTCGCTGGCCCTTTTCAATGAGGATTTCTTCTAGACGCAAGAGGACCGCTTTAATATGGATCGGCCGGTTTTTCATATGGCGTTTCCATGACAGAAAGTTTCTGAAAAGTCAAACCAGTTGCATTCGTGCAATATTTCCTAAATAAGCGAGCTTGGTTTTAGCTTTGAAACCACTTTAAGTTTGATGAGGTACGCTATTTTGAATTGCAGACGAGGAAGAGTCTTAATGGCGGATTTTAAAATCGACTGGTTTTTTCAAAACCGGCTGAACGGCTAATCGCCCTATAACTTGAGAATTTTCGGGATCATCTACTCCCCACCAATTGTTGGCGGCTTTAACGTTGCCCGCCGAGTCAATCACTTTTATCGCCCAGTTGCCGTTATTTAAGATATTGTTTTGCTCAATTTGCGCTTTTGAATGCTCCAGAAGAAAGCCGCCTGAGCTATTTTCCGTAATGACCGAATCTTTTACGACAATTTGAGATTTACGAGCGGCAATACCTGTTTTGCTGGATGTTCGAATAAGGCTGCTGTGAATTTCAACGACACCGTCATCTAAGACCAGACCCCATACGTTATTTTGGAAGATGCAGTTTTGCACCTTGATCTTCGCAGCCGATGCTTTCAGGCCATATTCGGCATTGGAAATTTGACAGTACTGTATATTGTTTACCGTCGGGCTTTTGTCGAAAAAAATGCCCTTCCAGTTTGCCGATCCTAAACTGCCGAAGCGAACCGGCTCGGCTTCTGTTCCGTTTATCTGGAGTTCGCCTTTTACAATCAAGCCCAGTTTGCGAAACCAGATGACGGTGCCAGGTTCTATCGTCAGTTTGGCATTGGGTAAGACCACCAAAGCGCTTTCAACTAGGTAGGGACTTTTTTCAGGGTCCAAAACCGTGTCTTTGTTTATTAGGGGCGGAAGCTTTGTCGGCTCACCGATTTTTATGGGACCTAAAGTATCAACCCATTGGCTGCCGGTTCCTGTAGTGGATCGTAGATATCCGATGACGCGACCTTCGGCCAGGCGGTCTTTGGACCGAATACGATAGGCACCCAGGTAGACCCCGGGCTCCTTTTCTTTTAGCGGAAGATTTTCAACCAGAGGGGGAATACTCCAGCTGGCGGTCATGTTTTTTTCGCCAATCAACGCGACTTTGAGTAAATCCCCGGGAAGCAATAGTTTATCGGCCGCATTGTGCACCAGCGCATGAATTTTAGGCGGAGGTTCGGTTATCGCCGGAGGGTCGGGGATGGTGGCAACCATTTGCATGCACAATTCGGCTGCGGCTTGAAGGTAAGAAGCCTGTTGATAGCTGATGGCGGTTTTAATGATCGCCGCCGCAAGGCCGGTAAGGCTCAGGGGCAAGTCGCATTACTGGAGGCGAACGCTGTGCTCGAGTTCCCAGATCACTTACTCTGAATCGCAACGGACCATCCGGGCTTTGAGGGCGGCAGCGTTGTCGGCGTATAACAATGCATAGTTTTTTCCTAGGCTGGTGACCTCTCCAAAGACAACCGCATCGACTCCCAGCAGCTGTCCCATTCGTGCCGCTGAAACGGGCTCTCCTGATACAATCGATTGATAGAGTCCATTTCTTTTCAAATTGTCGTCGATGACAAACGGCTCCAGATCAATGTAGTTTAAGGAACTGAAAAAATTGTAAAACATCTTGCGGACGATGCTGCTGGCTTCAGGATTGGAGGTTTGGTTGACAAATGGAATAATTGCAACTTTGTGCGGTAGCTGGTCCTCTTCTTTGACCAGCGGTTCGGGTCCGGGCAAAAGCATCTCTTTAATTGCGCAGGATGTTGCGCCCAGTGTCAAAAAGATTATGACCAATACCGTTAAGACTGATTTTTTCATGATCGAAGAACTTTCGGTTCCGGATTCCTCTAAAAGCCGCTGAATCTCTTCACGCTTTTCATTTTCTTCATTTTTTGCGTGCTTGCGATTGTCGCGAGCGGATTTTGTTCCTTTTTTAGCTAATACGAGTTTTTGGCGACAGGCGCTTATTTTTTCCTTAATTTCCTGCGATTCAGGATCAATAATGCTATAGCGTTCAAAATAGGAAAGCGCCTTGGCCCAATCTCCTTTTTTAAAATAACCTTCTCCATGCTCACGGTAAAATGTCTTGATTTGTTCGATGCGTTTGAGGGCCAATTCGTGATTCGGATTCAGCGATAGAATAGCCTGATAAACTGCGTAAGCATTTTGATTGACCGGGGTCAGATACCTTTTGGCCAGAAAATGCGTCTCGGCTTCCTGCACCAATTGAGCGATATCCTGTTTTTGATGGTTTTTTTGCTGGGAAGACAGCCATATTCGACGAATGGCTTTCTGGGCTTCTTCAAAGTATAAGCTATCCTCGCGGATGGATGAATACTCGCTCAGGGCCGCTTGATGCTTATTTAAAGATTCATACTGTTCGCCGAGCGTCAAGCGGTAGTAATCCAAGCGGTCCCAGAGCGCTTCTGCTTCTTTTCCGTGACCGTACTCGGCCAGATAGTTTTTTAAGAAAGATTTGGCTTCGTTTATATCGCCTTTTTCAGCCTTCTGCTGGGTGATGGCCAACGTTATTTTAGCCAGCATGTCTTTTGCCGTTTGGGCGTTTTCGGCCGAAAGATCGGTAAGCAGCAGCTGCTTAAGAGTGTCTCTGGCCGGCAGATAATCACCGATCTCGATCTGGTTTGCGACCTCGGCGAGCCTTTGCTGGACCTTCCACGGCGTATAGACATGCACATAAAGCAAATATCCTGAAAAAATAATGATGAGCATTGCCGCCAGCCAG
>JARRJQ010000082.1:0-21841 GCA_037388985.1 Desulfobacterales bacterium
GATGGTCATCGACACATACTCTTTTCAAAGGCGATTGAGGTTGCCAGCAAGCTGGATCCAGTCCGGTCGGTCAACCTTTATCCACCGGATATTCGGGAAAAATCCGAGGAAATTAATCGCCAAAAGGGCGTGGAATGGAACCGCAAGATGCATGATTTTAGCGAAAATATCGCGGATCTGAAGGCGGCCGGCATGGATATGGGCGTTTTGCAACCGACGCAAACGATGTTTTTCTACTGGGCAGAATCCTCGTCAGCCGCAGAACTGACCCGCATGGTTAACGAATACTGCGCTAAAGAAGTCCGCAAACATGCGCAGCATTTTTTGGGACTGGCGACCATACCCTTGCAGGATGTGGATCTGGCCGTAAAAGAACTCACTTACGCGGTCCAGGAACTCGGATTAAAGGGGGTGGTAACCGGCTCCAATGTTAATGGTCAGGGATTTGATCAGCAACAGTTTCTGCCGTTTTTTGAAAAGGTAGAAGCGCTCGATGTGCCGATCTTTATCCATCCGAACAGTCCTGCGGGGATCGAGCGGGTCAGGGATTATTACCTGGCCAATTTCCTGGCGTATCCCCTGGAATCCGCAATAACTGCGGCTCAATTGGTTTTTGGCGGCGTGCTCGACCGCTATCCCGGACTAAAGATTTGCTTATCGCATGCCGGAGGGGTTCTGCCTTTCTTGCTGGGTCGTCTGGACCACGGCCAGTCTGTGCGCCCCGAGGCACAGGCGCATTGCCAGCATCCTTTCTCGCATTACCTGAAGAATTTCTACGTGGACACCATTACCTTCCGAACCGACACATTGCGTTTCGTTCTGGAAGTTATGCCCGAGGGTCATGTTTTTATGGGAACCGATTATCCCTATGATATGGCCGACACAGATCCGGTCGGTTCGGTTACGGCAGCGGTTGCGGATAAAGCCCGGCGGGCGAAGATCTGCGGTGAAAATATTGCTGACGTGCTGAATCTTTCCTAAAAGCGGGCGGTTCCAAGAATAATTTAAAATATCTCCCGGATCTAAATAGATTCCGCTCAGATGTTACCCGCAATAGAGTCACTAGACGGGCATGTTTTTTTCTGAAAGCCGATATGTGGATGATCAACTGCCAGAGCTACGCAGTGGTCCGAGATTTGGGATGATTGGCACCTAAACCTTTGGGGTTGGCGACAGCTTTGATTGCATCCCAAATATCGGACCACAGGCACCTTAGAAATCATAGCGGCTTTCAGAGAATAACATGGCCGTCTGTCATTTTCTGAATCATTTCCTCTGCATTCTGGGCTTTGTTCAGGCTTTGAAATTAATTTGTTTTTTACGCCGGTAGGCGATTCGATCTGCCCGAACCAAAAATTTCTTAAACGAATGCGGCGCGCGGATCGCCAGCCAGCGCACCGAGTTGTGAAACCAGTTCATAGGTTTATTCCAGGGACACACTGCAATGCAGCGACCGCCGCAGCTGGGCCATTTTCTTTTATTCATTCCCCAGAAAATGATACACTTTTCCGCGTCAACATACCATTTACAAAAGCCCGGATTATTGTGGACGGGATTGGGTAATTTCTCACTGGGCTCGCCCCTGGAGATTGCACCTGATGGGCAATATTCGGCGCAGCTTTCACAGGCCATACAAAAATCATGGGTGCCGAAAGAAATGGGTTTATCGGGCTGCAGGGGCAAATCCGTCGTCACGGCCTTCAGCCGCATGTTGTTGCCAAACTCCGGAGACAGCACCCTTCCGTTGCGACAGAACTCCCCGACACCGGCATCCAGTGCGATGGGCACCATATTCAATTCCGGCTCGCCGCCGCCCCGGGTTTCCCGATACATCGCATCGTAGCCCAGACCTCGTATAAAATCGGTCAGCTGGGTCGTAATGAGTTTGAGCCGGGAATATACATCGGTGGAAGACGCCCAGGAGAAATAGGAAGGTGCCAGGTCTATGAGGCTGGGTTTGTGCTGCACGACCGTAACGATCGCGTATTTGTGCGGTATGTCGACATTCTGATATTGCCAGCGTTGATCCAACTCTGTAATGCGCACGATCTCGGCACCAAACATCAAACCCACTTTTTTAATCAGCCGCGACATCCAGGTGCGATCTTCTATTTCAAGGCGACCCGCAGCCGGCGTAATGGGAAAGGGTGTGGGATCAAACTCGTTGCACACGCGGTAGCCGGCATCGGCCATTGCACGGCCGATGCGGTCTTCATAATCCAGGTCTTTATACGGCAAAGGTGAGATATAGTGATTATAACCCGTGCGCTCCTTAAATTTCTTGCGCAACTCTTCGCCATAGGGATTGTCCGGACGCATGCACGAAAAAGCCATGCGTTCTTTTTCGAAGCGTTCGACGGGTCCGGTGATATATCTTCGATAGGTGGGCTGGTCGACTTCTTTTACGCCTAAAAATCTTCTGAATTTTTCCTGAGCCGCCAGCCGCTTCTCATAGGGCCGGAGCGCCTTTTCGAGACGCTCCATGCCGGTTTTGTCGATTGGATATTTCTTTTGGCCTTCCTCACTTTCATCTTCGGCAACCAAGGGCCAGTGTTCAAAATCGTTTTTCGCCATAGCGTAACTTTTCCATCTTTTCTTAACGACTTGATGGCCGCGGCAGTCAAAAATGGGGCAGACATCCTGATAGCCCGGCAATCGAGCCTCCTGCCGCCGTCGGGATGCCATCCAAATAAATTGATCCAACGGCCTCAAAATACCCCCCATATCCCTCAATGAATGGTCCACCCGCCATCAACCATTAGAACATGTCCGACGACCATATCCGATAGAGAGCTACACAAAAACAATGCGGCGCCGATGAAATCGTCCGGCTGAGCCCAGCGTCCGATCGGAAGCATTTGTCCGGTGGCCCATTCTCGATAACCGGGTTTTTCAAAGATCTCTCGCCGGGTGGGCGTTTCGGTGATACAGGGGCCGATGGCATTGACCGTCACCCCTTTGGAAGCCCATTCGTAAGACAATGCACGGGTCAAATGGTGGACACCGGCTTTGGCCACCGCATAGATTGAACGGCCGGCGAAAGAGACCTCGCCCAGAGTGGATCCCATATTGATGATTTTGCCTCCACCTTGCGGGATCATGACCCGAGCGACCGCCTGGGACAGGAAAAATACAGCCTTTAAACTCGTGGCGATGGTCTGGTCCCATTGCTCCTCGGTAACGTCCAGGGCCGCAACGGTGGGCGTCCAGGCTGCATTATTAATCAGAATATCAATGCGGCCAAATGTCGCCTGCACCTGATCGACCATCTTGTGCAGCTGTGATAAATCTGTCAGATCGGTAGGTATCACTAAAGCGCGACGGTTCAATGCTTCGATTTCTTTGGCGGCCTCTTCCAACGCTGATCGATTTCGGCTAACCAGCGCGACATGCGCCCCCGCCCGTGCCAGGGCAATTGCAAGCGTCTGACCAATTCCGTGCGAGGGGCCGGTGACAATCGCCACCTTATCTTTTAACCCGAAAATTTCCCAATTTTCGCTCATTGTCCATTCTCCACTATTCGCCTTCGCCTGAATACCTTGTCCGCCCCGGGCGGATTGCCGGGACGATCGGTCTTAACCAGGGGCTACGAACCGACCTAAAGGTAAGGGGAACCGCGCCATAGCTCCTTAAAGCGAAGGCGGGTTGGGCTGCGGCGCAATTCCGCTTCGATTCCCCGTCCCGCCTTGGCGGGACTATGGGGAGCTTCATCTGGCCATGGCCTCTTCCATATGCTCCATCAGGGTGAATACCACCGGTCCATCGGCAGAAACCAGCACATTTTCTTCCAGTCGGGTCGTCTGCGGCAGACCGGGATGGCCGGCAAAGGTCTCGGCGGCAAAATACATGTTTTCCTTGATTTCAGCCGGATGATCCAGTGAATAGGCCCGGGAAATCCACATTCCTTCATAAAGCGTAATGCCGATGCTGTGGGCAAATTGCTGCAGGGTGACGGTGCCGTATTTGTCGTCGTCGTATTTTGGAAATGCGGCAGCCACATCCGCTGTGGTGTTGCCCGGTTTGAGCTGGGCAATGCCGGCATACATCGAATCGTAGACTTCGCGGTAAAGGTCGATCTCCTTCTGGGTCATCTTGCTGGCGCATTTAAAGCAGCGCACAAAATCGACAAAATAACCGGACGGTCCCACCGCATTGATGTCAACGATGATTAGATCGCCCTGACGGATCATTTTGTCGGTGGCCCAGCGCCGATACGGGCTGGTGTTGCCGCCGGAGGCTACAATAATGTCATAGATGATCTCGGCCCCGCGTTCGAGCATAAACTCATGCACCTTGGCTTCGATCTCACGCTCACGCACACCCGGTTTGAGCCATTCGTATTTGATTTTCCACATGGCGGCATCACCGATCGAAGAGGCCTGCTTGAGCAGTTCGATTTCATCGCGGGTTTTTATGGTCCGGGCAGCCGAAAGAGCAGGCCAGCCGTTGACGATGTTGATCTTGCGTTCCTGAAACGCCTGCAAAGAAGGCATATCCAGGTTGTCAATCCCGATTTTTTCTTTTTCAACGCCGTGTTCCTTTAACACCTCAACAACGGTGTCGGCCATTCTGCCGGCCATATGTGGAACCGCACCTTCGGCCCACTGCCAGGTGATTGCAGGGCGCACGCGGTTCTCCATCCAGGGCAGATCGATGCGGGCACAATGCATATCGGATCCGGCGGTTTCAAACAGAATGGGTTCACCGCCGTTGGGCAGCACGACGTAGCGGATGTTGATATTATACTTCCAGTTGCCCTGATAGGAGCCGGTCACATAACGGATATTGGCCCCCGCATAAAGGACCAGCGCCCCCAAGTCCATGGCATCCATTTGTTCGCGGGTGCGCTGCAGACGATCGTTGCGCAGCCGCTCGAAATCCACGCGGTATTGCCAGTCGGCACCGGTCTGGCTGTAAAGGCGGCGGGGACTGACCTCATGCGGTTTTTCGATAAAATAGGTGTCTAGATCGTATCCCATGGTATCCTCCTTCTAAAAATGAGTTGGTTTGATGGTTTAATTTGTTGGAACCCAAATAAAAGCGTTATAGAAATGCCCCTGTATTCGAGCACGGAGTGGCGGCATTGGACAAGGTGTCACATTCAAGGGATTCCGCTAGCAAACCCTACAGGTTGCTATCTGATGCAATTAACAATGAGAAAATTTGATGTCAAGAAAAATTGTTTGACCACAAAAAACTCGTTTAGGGTGGATTATAAAAATTTTAATGCCGCAAATCCGGGGCTTTGATGTTTTAAAAAAAGGCGTTTTTTTATAAAAACTAATTTATCATTTTGTAATCATTATCATTATTAAACAGTTTGGACAGCGGCTTTTATCGGCATAAATCCAACAGAGGACCTTGACGAATGGATGGTTTTGTGGTTTTTATGATCCACACAATTTTTCATCCCATGAAAAAAAGGGCTGAAGCGATAATCTTTTCGGAATTGTTTTTGTTTAAAGCGCAGACCTGCTTATTATCACTTCCAACTTCGGAGGGTTTTAATGTCGAATACCTTAGTTGATTTAGGCCGAAGAATCCGTGAAGAAAGACAGGGTCGCCAATGGACTCTGGAGCAGTTTTCTGAAAAAACCGGACTTTCAAAAAGCTTTTTGAGCCAAATTGAACGCGGAAACACAGAGCCTTCGATCACTTCGCTTAAAAAAATTGCGGCCCAGTTCGGCTACAGTGTTGTCAATTTGTTTCCCAACGGACAGGGCGCTGAGGAAGGCTGGGGGTACGCCAATCGCCTGTTCGAGCAGGTATCGAATAACAACTCTTATATCAAAGAGGTTGCCGTGGTCCGCGCCGGAAAGCGCAAACGAATCGCTCTGCCCGGTTCAAATGTGGTCTATGACCTGATGACTCCGGACATGAAGCGTAAATTGGAAGTCATGTATATGCACGTTTCCCGGGGCAAAAACTCGGGGGAAGAACCGATGCTGGATTCCCCCGGAGAAAAACTTTGCATCGTGATGAAAGGCGTACTGGAAGTGCGTGTCGGCGATGAGCTTTATCGTCTGGGACAGGGCGATACGCTGTATTACCCGGCCCATGTTCCACACTCCTGGAAGGCCATTGATGGAGACAGCATTGAGGTGATCTGGATTCTGACACCTCCCTCATTCTAGAAGTGGTTTCAGGTGTCGGGTGTCAGGCAAATAGCTCATAGCTGATAGCTCATAGGCTTGAAGGCTGGGAAGCTGGGAGGCCTGAATCCATGAATGATGAACCTTTAAACTCGGAGGGTTAAAATTGAACGAAAAAGAAAGACAGCTGATAAAGGCGGCCGGAGAAAGAGCCCGGGCAAACCGGAAAAAAGGGTTCCATTGCAGCGAGTCGGTTTTTTTAGCAATTAATGACACCCTGAAAATCACCGATCCTTCCATGGTCAGAATGGTGACCGGATTTCATGGTGGCGGCGGGACCCATCGCAAAAGTAACGATGTGGACTTGACGCAGACCCTGGAGGGCATGGCCGCCGGACGCGAAACTCGCACCGGTGATGAACTGCCGGTGATCCAGATCGGCCACCTGTGCGGTGCTCTGGCCTCAAGTATTATCTGCATCGGTTTGCTCTATGGACGGCAGTCGGGCTCCGACGATGTAACCTGTGTGGATGAACTTTGTTATGAGCTTCATCGCCGATTTGGAGAAAAATTTGGGGAAAAAGAATGCAGCCTTCTATTCCCTAAATTTAGGGCACTCAGCCCCAGCAATAATTGTGAATATGTCTATCAAACGGCATCGGAATTGGCCGTCGAATTGATTCTTGAAGCTTCGACGGTGGTGCCCGAATGTCGGAAAATGGCTTAGAAGCGTTTCCGATCAATACAAAAATATGGTTATGACAAAGCCCAAGCAGGTCTCTTCTACCCACGAAGGGCACGAAGATCACTAAGAGGGGAGGGCTCAATTCCCCAAGCTCGACCTTTGTGATCTTTGTGATCTTCGTGGTGTGATAACAAACGGAACTATTCCACTGGCGCTTTACGGATAACCATGCAAAAAAATATACCCCAAAATGGAGGCAAAAAGATGAGTCAATCAGATAAGAAAAACACCGGACAGCCCTGGAAAACCGCCAACTGGTATGTCAGCCCCTGGAATTATTTGGAGGAAGTCACCAAAGACTTTAAGCCACCCAAAGCCGTTAAAATTCATGACATTACTTTGCGGGACGGAGAGCAACAGGCCGGGATTATTTTGAAAAAAGAAGACAAAATCCAGATCGCCGAAAAACTGTCTGAAGTCGGCGTTCACCGCATCGAGGCCGGAATGCCGGCGGTATCCCCCAATGACGAAGCGGCAATCAGGGAAATCGTCAAACGCAACCTGGACGCCGAAATATTTTGTTTTGCGCGCTGTATGATTCCGGATGTCGAACTGGCGGCCGATTGTGGTGTAGACGGCATCGTTATTGAAATTCCATCCAGCAAGCACTTGATCGAACAGGGCTATAAATGGCCGCTGGAAAAAGCCATAGAGCTGTCGATTACCGCCTCCCAGGCGGCTAAAAAAGCCGGATTGTACACGGTATTTTTCACGATTGATGCCACCCGTTCTGACATAAACTGGCTGCTGGATCTTGTAGAGAAGGTGGCCACCGAAGGGCATATGGATGCCTTTACCCTGGTGGATACCTTTGGGGTGCTGTCATCGCATGCGGCAACCTATTTTACCCAAAAGGTGATCGAAAGAGTCAATACGCCGGTGGAGATCCACTTCCATTCGGATTTCGGTCTGGGAGTGGCCAATACGATCAATGCCGTGCTGGCCGGTGCTGAAGTGATTCATTCCACGGTATTGGGTATCGGCGAACGTGCGGGCAACACCCCGATGGAAGAAACCGCCCTGGCGCTGCTAACCCTTTACGGGATCGATGTCGGAATTGATTTCAGTAAACTCAATGAACTGTCCAAACTCGTTCAGAAGCTCACCGGCATTGAAGTGCCCAAGAATCGGCCATTTATCGGCGATTGGGCCTATAACATCGAATCCGGAATCGTGACCGGTTGGTACAAAAACGTTTTTCAAGCCGACCCGACGATTGTGTATCCGGTCAATCCCGAATTTATCGGCCATGAACCTCCTGATATCTTTATGGGTAAAAAAAGCGGAATGGATAATATCGGGATCTGGGCCCGCAAACTGAATATTGAACTCACAGACGACGAGCAGATGGCCGTTCTCAAAAAGGTGAAGCAACTATCGCATGACGTAAAGCGGGTGCTGACCGAAGATGAATTTGTTGAAATTGTGCGAACGGTCAAAGCATAAGAGGCTTGCTCCCGGATTCAGATTGCGCCAGCCAACCCCTTTTCAAAACAGGCTGGACGCAAAAGCCTGTAAAATCAGAGTTCAAGGTAAAAGAGAGGCAGCATGGACTCGAAAATTAAGGAAGCTCTGATCAAAATAGTGGGTCCGGATAACTTCACGGATACTTTGATTGACCGGGTCAGTTTCAGCTATGACTCATCCGGCCTGAACCGGCGGCCGGCAGCGGCTGTCTGGATAAAAAACACTCCTCAGGTTTCCGAAATTCTCAAATTGGCCAATCGCCATAAATTTCCGGTCACCCCGCGCGGAGCCGGCACCTCACTGACCGGCTCGGCTGTGCCACAGGAAGGCGGACTGGTGCTGGATATGAGCCAGATGAAGGAGATTCTCAAAATCAGTATCGAAGATCGTCTGGTGGTTGTTCAGCCCGGGGTGGTTTTCGAGGACCTCAACAAAGCACTGGCTCCTTTGGGACTGCATACCGGCTCGAACACCATGAAATGTGTCTCCGGTTACGATTTGACCCGGCTTTTCGTTGGGTCGGAAGGCACTCTGGGAGTGGTTACCGAGATTACGCTGAAAATCAACCCCAGGCCCCGGGCCACCCGGACCTGCTCGGCCACCTTCAATGATCTGCCGCAGGCGGGAAGAGCGGTCAGTGAAATCATGCGTTCCGGGATCATTCCCAGCGTTCTGGAACTCATGGACAGTCCGAGTCTGCAGGCCGTCAACCAGGCCACGGATCTTGATTTACCCGAAGTGGAAGCCATGCTTCTGGCGGAAACCGACGGCTACACCCAGCAAGAAGCCGATGGCCAGATGGACAAGATTGTCGAAGCCCTGAAAAACAACAATGCCGGCGAAATCGTCCAGGCCTCAACAACTGAGGAGGCCGACAAACTGTGGAGGGCCCGCATGGAGATCTATGGTGTTCTGACCCGTTTAAACTACAATGTTATGGCTGAAGATCTCGTGGTGCCCATCAGTAAAGTGGCCGAGATGCTCACCGGCATTCTGGATATCGGAAAACGGCACAACATTTTAATTGCCACCGTGGCGCATGCCGGCGACGGAAATATTCACCCGGTTGTCGTATATGACGGCACGAATCCTGCCGAAGCCACCCTCGTCAAGCAGGTTGAGGCGGATTTGTTCAAATTAGCGATCGATCTGGGCGGAACCCTTACAGGCGAACATGGTGTCGGCATTTCTAAATCCAAGTATATGCGTTTGGAACACGATTCTGTTTTCATGCAGGTAATGAACGACCTGAAAAAATTATTTGATCCCAATGCCATTCTCAATCCTGGAAAACTGGGACTTGACCTTTAAACGCACGTCAAAAGGTGTTCACAGACAGCCTGACGGCTTTTGATTTAAGGAGGTTATCCTAATGGAGATTAATGGGTTTAACTTACCGGATGAGTTATATTACGAAGAGAATCACTTCTGGCTGCGGCCCGAAAAAGACATCTTCATTATGGGCATGGACGATTTTGGCCAACAACTGGCCGGTGATATTGTCTATGTTCAACTGCCGGAAGACGGCAAGCTGCTTAAAGCCGGCAAGAAATTCGCCAAAATCGAATCCGGCAAGTGGTTGGGGAAGGTCTATGCGCCCTTCGATGGAGAACTTGCAGCGGTCAACGAGGAACTGGAAATGAATCCCGGTCTAATCAATTCGGATTGTTACGCTCAGGGCTGGATTTACAAAATAAAGCCCGCGAACACGCCCGATCTCAATATTTTCCAAGCTGAAAATATTGGCATTCGCCCTTATGGCGGCAGTTTTTTGGGCTCCGGGCGCGCAGGCGGGTTGGCTGATTGATCCCGGCAAATTTCATATTTCTGTCCATGGACAAATTGCATGCCTCGACTGCCACGAAGACATCACCGAACGTTCGCTGCACCCCGATCCTTCCGAGGTTAACAAACCGCTGTCTGATTTTTTTAATCAGGAGCAATGCCTGTCGTGTCACGAGGACGTTTTAGAGGAACTGGATCAGGGCTATCACGGCGACCGGGAAGTTTCAGATCTTGAGCGCTATGAATACTGCATCGACTGTCACAACCCCCATGAGCAGCTCCCACCGGAAGATCGCCTGGGTGCGTTTGATCCGCAGAAGCCCCTTGAAAAACAATGCGGAATCTGCCACGAGCATCAATCCAAACTGCCCCCTTTTTCAGCCGAAGACCGGCAATGTTTGATTTGCCATCTTCAGCCGAATTTAAAAGATGCCCGGGCCGCTGAAAATATCAACCGTTTTTGTCTCGACTGCCACGACCCCACGCAACTCGCGATACCGCCAAGCGCAGCCGCATCGGTCCCTTTCATCAGCACAATTGATGATCAAAAAAATCCCCATGCCCGGATGGCCTGCACGCAATGTCATGAGCGGGCCGCTGAGTTTGAACATCGAAATCAAAAGCTGGCTGATTGCCGTCAATGCCATCAACCTCATGATGAAAAAGTGGCTCACGACGCGCACACCCGGGTTGCCTGCGAAGCGTGTCACCTGCAAGGGATCCTGCCGGTCCGGGATCCTGAATCGAAACGGGTTATCTGGGAAAAAAATCCGCGTCGCAGCGAGCCTTCGAGGATTCACGAGATGGTTGGATTTGCCGATGAATCCGGCTGCCGTCGATGCCATTACCCGGATAATGTGATCGGGGCAGCCGCTGTGGTTCTGCCTGCCAAAAGTGTGCTTTGCATGCCATGTCATACGGCAACGCTGTCGGTCGGCGATGCGACAACCATTTTATCGATTATTTTTTTCCTGGGCGGAATGGCCATCACCATTTCTCTGATATTTTCCGGTACTGGAAACACCAGCAAGGAGGTTGATCACTCCGGCAGACGCCTCAGGACAGCCGATCGGATCGGCAAATTGGTTTTTCTGATCAAAACCATCGGTGCTTTTGCCGATGGCGATCCGGTTTGTCTGGGGCGTGGTTGCTTTAACCGCTTCACTGACCCACCCGGGTGCGTCCTGGGTTGGGGGTATGCTGGACAAAAATAATGCCTTGACTGGCTTCATATTCGATCTTACGGGTATGATGATACTCATCGGCAGTGTTGCGGCAATGATCCGCGGCCGGGTTCAGCGCTCCGGCGGGGTTTCCGGACTCCCCAAACAGGATCGAACCGCCTTGATTTTAATCGGCAGCATTGTGCTGGTGGGTTTTGTCCTTGAAGGCATGCGAATTGCCATGACCGGCGCCCCGGGTTCTGCCGCATATGCTTTTGTCGGCTTTGCCATCAGCCGGCTGTTTTCGCAACCGGCGGCATTGAGCAATCTATACGGATATGGATGGTACCTGCACGCCATCTTAACCGGTATCTTTATTGCTTATCTGCCTTTCAGCCGCCTGTTGCATATGATTTTATCACCGATCGTACTGGCCTGGAACGCGGTCAGTGAACACAAATAAAGACTGAGTGAAGCGCATTTCTGAGGTTTAACATGACGGAAACATATGAATTCGAAAAACGGTATTCGGGGCGACCCTGCGTTCCGCATTTAACGCCAGGGGCAAGATGCTGTTGCTCAAGGAGGTCATGGACAAAAAAATTGATCTCAACGATGAGCTGATTGAAACGCTTTTTCAGTGCACCACGTGCGCCAATTGCTCGACAAACTGCCCTTCGGGTGTCGAGGTGCCCGAAATAATCAAGCAGGTTCGAAAAGACATGGTTCATATCGGCTCCTGCCATCCGGCGTTTAAAGGAATGCATGAGGTTTTACAAAAACATACCAACATTTACGCTGAACAGGAGCCCCCGGAATTTGAGGGTAAACGAAATCAATCGGCGCAATTTGTGTATTTTACCGGCTGTGTGGGGTCCTATCGAGAAGACGAAGCGACCGAGGCGACGCTGGCTTTGCTGGATCGACTCGGGGTGGATTATACCTTGATCGATGAAGTCTGCTGCAGCGGAGTGCTGGAAGATGTCGGCTATCAGATTAACGCGGATCTGGCCCGCAAAAATATTGAACGGATTTTGGAAACCGGTGCGGAAGCCGTCATCACGGGATGTCCTTATTGCTCCAGAACCTTTAACAACAAAACCCAGTACGCGGCGCTCAAAGATAACGGGGTGAGCGTTTTACATCTCAGTCAATTTTTAAAAGATTTTGATTTTGGCGTTCAAACAGACAAACGGGTGACCTATCATGATCCCTGCGATTTAGGCCGGCATTGCGGCATTTACCAGGAACCCCGGGATATCATCCGCAAGATTGCGCCGAATTTCGTCGAGATGGAGCATCACCATGCCGAGGCGCTCTGTTGTGGAGCGGGCGGAGGCGTAAGGGGAGCCTATGCGAAAAATTCCCTCGCCATGGCGCGTCGACGGCTGGCCGAGGCCGAGGCAGTCAACGCCGAAATCATGTTAACCGAGTGTAATTCCTGTGTGCACAATCTGTCGAATGCCAAACTGAGAAAGCAAAAACTTAAAATTTACAATTTAAGCCAGTTCATCAGCGAGTTGATCCAGGCGGCCTGATGCGCGGGAGAAAAACTTAAACACCATGGCCAATCAAGACTACAGCAAAAGACAGCTTCTGGAGATGGGGGCCTGCACAAATTGCCAGTTTTGCGCGCAGGTCTGCCCGACGGTTTCGGCCTCTCTGGATGGCGGCCTTTCCGCTGTTTCCCGCATCGAAGGCCTTAAAAAGATTTTGCGCAGTCGCCATAAACTATTGAGCAAGCTTTTCAGAAGCAAAGCGCTCTCCGAGGATCAATGGAAGCATTTCAGTGACGAGGTCTTCAAGTGTACGCTTTGCGGCCATTGCCAGGAAGTCTGCCCGGTCGGAATTCATCTAAAAGATTTATGGGTCTCTTTGCGGCAGGATATGGTGCATTCCAAATATCATCCTAAAAAATTGAGTCTGATCGGCGATCATCTTGAAGAAGACCATAACGTTTTTGGCGAAGACCCGGAAGAGCGGGCCGAGTGGGTTGAGGATTTACGTCACCCACCGGAGGACCATTATGTCAGGGATCAGGCTGAAGTCGTTTATTTTACCGGGTGCGTATCGGCCTATTACCCGGTGGCCCAAAAGATCCCCCTGGCGCTTGCCCAAATTATGGATCTTGGCCGGATCGAATTTACCCTTCTCGGTGAGGATGAATGGTGCTGCGGCTTTCCGCTTCTGGGAGCCGGGATGAAAGATAAGCTTCAAGCATACATCGCGCATAACCTGCAGGCGGTTCGCCGAAAAAAGGCCCGCTCGGTACTCTTTTCCTGCCCCTCCTGTTATCAAATGTGGCGTGAATATTACCCGCCGGATATTGAGATTTTCCATGTGACTCAGTTTTTGAAAAAGCTGACCGAGGAAAACCGCCTGCCTTTCAAAACGCTTTCAATGACGGTCACCTATCATGATCCCTGTGATCTGGGAAGAGCCTCACGAATTTATCGTGAGCCCCGGGAAATCATTCGTTCCATACCGGGTATCCAATTGGTGGAGCTGCTGCACAACAAAGAAAATTGTCGGTGCTGTGGCGGTGGAGGCAATTTGGAGATGATCGATGCTCCGCTGGCAGCCGAGATCGCCAGACAAAAGATCGAGGAAGTGGTCAACACCGGGGCTCAGGCCGTGATTACTTCATGTCAGCAATGCGTGCGGACCATGTTCACCTATGTGAAAAGAAATAAAATTCCTCTTGAGGTCCTGGATATCACCCAGCTGGTTCTGCGCGCTTTGCAAAAATAAGGGAGCACTATTTTGGAGTTATTTAATCTTGGTAAAGTTCCCTGGCTTGAATCACAGCTGATCTATCATGCCCTGGCTGACCTGGGTCGAGAGGCACTTTCGCTGGTATCTCCGGCAACGCCTTATGTTTGCATCGGATTTCATCAAGATGCCGAACAGGAAGTGGATCTTGATTTTTGTAAAGCAAATAATATCCCCGTATTCAGACGAAACCTCGGCGGCGGTGCGGTATATCTGGACGGCAATCAACTCTTTTTCCAGCTGATTTTGCAGCGAGACAATTCGATAATTCCGCAAGGTAAAATTTCATTTTACAAAAAGTTTCTCCAACCCGTTATCAATGTGTATCGCCGTATCGGCATCGCTGCTGAATACAAACCCGTCAATGATGTGGTTGTTGAGTCGCGCAAGATTTCCGGCACCGGCGCCGCCGAGATTGCCGGCTGCATTGTTTTTGTGGGCAACCTGATTGTTGATTTTGATTACGATATGATGAGCAGGGTGCTTAAGGTTCCCGATGAAAAATTTCGCGACAAGATTCAGCAAACCATAAAAGCAAACCTCACAACCATCCGGCGCGAACTGGGCGATGCGAACACACACCCATGGCCGGAAGGCCAGCTAAATGACCTGATGGCCGAAGAGTTCCAAAAGCTGATTGGACCGATGCAGCGGTCGCCGAAAGATCTTGAATTGCAGACCAAAATGGATGAGCTGAAAAATGCGATGTTAAGCAATGCCGCCGGCGGGCTGATCCGGGCGGACTTTGAGGTGATCAACGGCTATTTTGGGAAGGTGTATATTTCAGGCGATTTCTTTTGTTATCCCGATGCCGGAATTGAATCGCTCGAATCCGCGCTTGATGGCCGGCCCGTCAATCAGGTGGGCACCTTTTTAAAGGAATTTTATACCAAAAATTCAATTGAGACACCCGGCGTCGAGATCGACGATTGGCTTAAAATCCTGGCGGTCACCTAGCTCAAAAAGGAGGAAAAATGGCATCCGATCAAAAAGTCCTGTTAACGGTAATCCTGCACCATGATCAAGCAAAAAGCGTTGATGAAATCCTGGCTTATACGAAGAAGACCGGCCTCTATCGTGATTTTCCCCCCGAAGGTTCCGAGCTGGTCTCCTGGGTGGTGGCAATGTCTTTTGGTTACATCATCCAGTTGCGGGTCGCACCGGATGCCGTTCGCAATGTGAATCTGTTTTTTGAAAAAAAGGCCTGGGGTGCCTTTCGCTATGAGGTCTACCCCTCCTATGATTTTGTGGCGATTGCCGAGAAACTGAAACAGGACCACAGCTAAAATTGGCTTCAAAACCCTCATCTCTTGCCCGATGGCTGCATTACGATCCGTTTCAAAATGCTCACGTACTTGCGTGTACGCTCCGCTATTGAAACGAATCGCGCCTTATTGAGCACATAAATTTATCTAATCTGGGGCGAAATCCCGCCCTGGCGGGGCCCTCAGACAAGATCTAAAGATTTTGAAACCAATCTGGAATTTGTTTTCCAAAAGATTGCTTCGTCGTCCGCCTCAGGCGAACTCCTCACAATGACAGATTATCGAAACAAATTTTTTGCAACGGCAATAGTTATTCGTTACCGGTTATTTTTCAGATATTAACTGCTGCTGATCAAGCAGCTTCAGGTGGGCTCCGATCGAGGTGACGATAATGGGAACCAGGGCGGTTTCCGGGAACCCCAGGCGTTTTAAAACCCGGGCACTGAGCTGCTTTAATTCCAAGTCCTCGGATCCTGCCGTTTCTTTTAAAACCGCTTCGTGAATCTGTTGAAACCATTGCAACCCTGCATCCATCGATGGGTATACGCTGGCCCCGAATTGAGGATCATCCCAAGAAGCGATCAGGACCTTAAGTCCTTTAATCTGTTTTAATTTTTGGATGGAACGAATGGAAGTCGCCACATCTTCATAAATGGGTACCGTGCCCGACTTGGGAACCGCATCTCCGGTGAATAAGGCCATGTCATAATGATCCAAAAGAGATATGGCGCCTTTTGAATGCCCGGGGGTATGGAATATTTCAAGGACTTTTCCTTCGCCCAGATCCAGTTGATCTCCGTCTTTTAAACCCAGATCAATTCCGATTGAGCCGCCGACCAGGTCATAAAAATTTCCGATCGGTCTTTCCGCATACTGATGATCCACATTTTCGATCCATGGTTTGGCATCGATATGGGCGGCGACTTTACATCCGGTTTGCTCTTTAATCGCCCGGCTTCCGCCGATGTGATCCGCATGAGAGTGGGTAAAAACAAGCCGGGTGATCTCCCGGGGATCCCGGCCGGCCTGTTTTACATAATCCAGAATAATCGCCTCGGAGCCGGCAACGCCGCTGTCGATGAGGCAAATTTGATCGCCAAAGATTAGATAGGCAAAAACAAATCGGTCAAGGGTTTTGTCCGGACCAACCCGCAGCTTAAAAGGGATTTTCAAAGCGTGAATGCGTTCGGTGACTTTCATTTTTGTTTTCCTCAAAAAATGGTTTTGATTTTACGTCGATAATAATTTGATTCCCACTACCAGACAGGCCAGCCCTGCGATGCGATACAGGTCGATGGGATTTTTCGGAATCCCTAGCAAACCGGTCTGATCAATGATTAAGGCTGATATCATCTGGCCGGTGAGGACTGAGGCAATCATTACGGCCGCACCGATTTTGGGCACCACAAAAAGGGCAACCGTCACAAAGAAGGCGCCCAGAAATCCTCCAATCCATAAGATGGGCGGCGCATCGACGATCCTTAAAAGGCTGCCTTTGCCGGCAACCAGCGACACCACCAGCAGAGACAGAGCGCCCACACTAAATGAAATACAGGAACTTTCGACAACACCCACAAATCTGCCCAGTGCGGCATTTACCGGTGCCTGGAAGGCGTTGCTCATCCCGGCCAAAACCGTCAGAAAAATAAGACCCAATTTTCCCATGATTGTGCCCCTCCGTTGGTCGATGGGTTGTCCCTAAAAGGTAAAAGTTGATGCGCACATCTGATCGGTAGCTGCAATTTTGTAAAGACAAATCAGTCCATACAATAAAAAGATATCCGCCGCAAGTTCATGTTTCTTTTCGCCGACTGAAAGGAGCAACCGCTGCAAATTCACCCGCTGACGTTTCCTTTAGTCACTTTCCCCCTGAAAAACCTCCAGGCCGGCCAGAATATAGAAATCCGCCACCCACCGGGAGAACCACTGCGGAAAAAACTCCTCCTTGAATGTTTTCGAATTTCTGTCCCGGTTCCAATCTTCCAGGCTGGTACTATCCAGAATCCCCACGTATTTAAAGGGCGGTTTGGTTTCCGCCGGCGGAATGCCTTCTTTTCCGTTCCCTTTAACCCCGCCTAACATTTTCACGAGGGTAAAACTCTTGGCCGAATCCAGTCCCAGCAATGTCGGGCCTTTGTATTCCTCGCACCATTTTTTGTAATCTTCGTCGGTGACATCCTCCTTTAAGTTGTAAAGAATAATTTCTTTGGCCATTAATTGCCTCCTTTCTTTTTAGGTCGATGCATTTTAGCGCCAAGAAGCGCGCTGACCACTTTTTTCATCATGACCGCATCTGTGTATGGCCGGGGCGATTCGTTTATCAGCGTGACGTCGGCTTTTTGTTTAATCAGTTCCCTGGCCAGTGGTTCGAAGAACTTTTTTGTCGTTTTCAAGTGTCTGCGCTCGCCTTTTTTGCCGTAAGCAATGCCGGAGAAGTGGGCGTGAAATTTTTTCGGAAGCTTTTTTAAAATCGTCGCATAGTCCACCTTGCCCTGCTCACGGGCATACAGGTGCGCAAAATCCACACAGATGCCGCAACCGGTTTGCTTGCTCAATTTCAACACCTCTTCCAATGAGCCGAATTGAGACGGTTTTCCGGTCGTTTCCGGGCACAGTTGAACCTTCCACTTGTTTTTGGCGATCTTATCCTGGATTTCAACAATGGCTTTTTTGATCAACGCATAGGTCCGCGCGGGTGTTTTGGTCTGGTAAAACCCGGCATGAAACACCACATTTCGGGCGCCCAGCGTGTGGGCTCTGCGGCAGGAATCTAAAATACGTTGCTTGCTGGCTTCAATCTTTTCTTTTTCATCGGATGCCAGATTGATGTAATAGGGCGCATGAACCGATAAACTGATGCCCTTTGTCCTGGCCAGCGCACCCGCTTGCCGGGCGTCTTCCAGAGACATCCGCACCCCGTAGGTGAACTCCACCTCCATGCAATCCAGCTTCATGCGGGCAGCCTTGCGGATACCTTCCAGGTTGCCCAATCCGCCGGATCCCGCTGGTCCAATTCTTATCATATTTCCTCTGGCGCTGGCCTCTTCCAAGAGATTTCAGGTGTCAGTGTTCAGGTGTCAGGCAAATAGCTCATAGCAGGAGGCTGGAGGGCTATAAGGCTGGGAAGCCTGAAGGCCTGAAAACCGGAAAGTTCGAAAGCGGTCAGGCCCGAAAGCTTCCAAGCCTCCCGGCTTCCCAGCTTCTTGCCTTCCGAGCTATGAGTTGAACGCCTGACACCTGAAACCTGAAACCTGACACTTCTAGCTCAAGCCGCATGGCGCTTAACGGCCAGATTCGGCATCAGCACCTGCGGCTCGAAGCCAAGGGTTGCAAAGTAGTCCGCGAGGGTTTCCTCCCGTCGGATCAGTTCTACAGCGCCGTTGGTGCAAAGCAACAGTTCTTTGGGGCGCAGGCGGCCGTTGTAATTAAAGCCCATGGCGTGGCCGTGCGCACCGGTATCGTGAATCACCAATCTGTCGCCGTGCTCAATTACCGGCAAAAGTCGTTGAATGGCAAATTTGTCGTTATTTTCACATAACGAGCCAACCACATCCACTTTTTCAAAATGTTTTTGCGCCTGCTTGCCGGCAACCGTGATGTGATGATAGGCGCCGTAGATGGCCGGCCGCATCAGGGCGGACATGCAGGCATCCACACCGATGTATTTGCGATAGGTATCTTTTTGATTGATGGCGGTGGTCACCAGCACGCCGTGAGGTCCGGTTATATAACGGCCGCTTTCGATATAAAACCGCGGCACAAAGCCGTTTCGCTTTTTAAAATTTGAAAAGAGATCCGATATTTCATCAGCCATTGAATCGATATCCAGCGGCTTTTGTTCAGGTCGATAGGCAATGCCCAGTCCGCCGCCGAGGTTGATGAAATCAAAATCGACATCGAGCTCTTTTGAAACCCACTCGACCACTTCCAGCAGCATGGCCGCAGTTTCAACCAGATAAGCATAACTCAGCTCATTGGATATCAGCATCGTGTGCAGCCCGAATCGCCGGGCTCCAAGGGCCCGGGCAGCCTTATACGCCTCAACGATCTGCTCGTGAGCCACCCCGTATTTTGACTCCTCCGGGTCACCGATAATGCGGTTGCCGGTTCTGCGCGGGCCGGGATTGTAACGAAAACTGATCGTTTCCGGCATCCTTGGTACTTTGGGAATCAAAGATGCATCATCCAGATTTAATATGCAACCGCCATCGGCATCGGCGGCCCTGAATTCCTCTGCGGTGGTATTGTTGGAAGAAAACATGATATCCTCGCCCCGGGCGCCTGCCCGGCGGCTGAGGGTCAGCTCCGCAATGGAGCTGCAATCAAAACCGAATCGTAAATCCCGCATGATCTTGAGGATGCGCGGATTGGGCAGGGCTTTGACCGCAAAGTATTCTCTAAATCCTTTCAGCCGGCCAAAAGCGGCTTTAAAGTTCTGTCCGGTTTCGCGGATACCCGCCTCGTCATAGATGTGAAACGGCGTTCCAAAATGATCGACGATCTCATCCAGCACCGGCAATAGCCGGTTTTCAAATTTTTTCGACATCGGCATCGGTTGTTTTTCCTTTCAGGTAAAACAAGGTGTCAGGTTTCAGTGTTCAGGTGTCAGCGCAACGCAGACATGCCTGATTCTGACACCTGACACCTGACACCTGACACCCGAAACCTGAAAACAAATAATGAAATTTTCAGCTCAACGCTTGACGGATTCTGGCCATGGCTTTTGTAACGTTTTCACGGCTGTTAAACGCGCTGATGCGGATGAATCCTTCGCCGCATTTGCCAAACCCCGCTCCCGGCGTACAGACCACACCGGCTTTTTCCAGAAGCAGATCGAAAAACTGCCAGGAATCGGTTTTCCCGTTTATCCAGATATAAGGAGAGTTTTTTCCGCCCACGCATTCATAGCCCAGAACTTCCATTTCCTTGCGGATCAGCGTCGCATTCTTCAGATAATAATCGATTAACGTCTTTGCCTGAGCCTGTCCTTCGGCGCTGTAAATGGCCTCAGCCGCCCGCTGAACCGGATAGGAAACCGCGTTGAACTTGGTGGACTGGCGCCGAAACCATAAATTATGGACAGTATGCGCCTGCCCTCCGGCGGTGTATGCCGTACAGGATTTGGGCACCACCGAATACGCACAGCGCGTGCCGGTAAACCCGGCGGTTTTGGAAAAGCTTCTAAATTCAATGGCCACCTCCCGCGCCCCTTCCAGCTCAAATATCGATTTCGGCAGCTCGGCATTGCGGATGAAAGACTCGTAGGCCGCATCGTAGAGAATCAACGCCTTGTTTTCCCTGGCAAAATCCACCCAGGTCTGCAGCTGGGACCGGGTGATGGTGGCGCCGGAGGGGTTGTTGGGAAAACACAGGTAAATCAGATCGACGTTTTCCCGCGGCAACTCAGGGATAAAGCCGTTTTGATGCGTGCTTTCCAGATAGGTGATACCCGCATAGCGGCCGCCTCCAAACGCGCCGGTACGGCCGGCCATGATATTGGAATCCAGATAGACCGGGTAAACCGGGTCGGGAATGGCGATTTTGATATCGCTGGCAAAAATCTCCTGGATATTGCCGGTATCGCACTTGGCCCCGTCGCTGACAAATATTTCATCAGGGGAAATATCAGCACCCCGGTCCTGATAATCGAACCTGGCAATTTTTTCTCTCAGAAAGGCATAGCCCTGCTCCGGGCCGTAGCCCCGAAAGGTCGCATCGTCGGCCATTTCATCCACCGCCCGGTGAAACGCCTCGATACAGGCCATCGGCAGGGCACGCGTGACATCCCCGATGCCCAGCTTGATGACTTCCCGATCCGGGTTGGCTTTTTGGTATTCATCTGTACGTTTTCTGATTTCCGAAAACAGATATGACGCCTGCAGCTTCAGATAATTTTCGTTAATTTTTATCATCTCTCACCTCGGTATCGATATTACGACTTCGTAAAATGTCCATCTAATGTTTGTGTGTGTCTGTGTGCGTCTGTGGCTAATTAAACATTATCAATCGGAATCCTGGCCGTCTCCTTGTAAGTGGCCAGCACGATGGCCGTCCGGGTGGATTGCACCGCTTCGACGGCGCCGATTTTATCCCGGGTGAGCCGACCGAGATCTTCGGGATCCGCCACGCGCACCTTAACCAGAAATGCATCATCGCCGGCCACGTAATGGACTTCCTGCACCTCCGGTAATTCCGAAAGCGCCTGGCCGGCCTTTTTTTCATCGCCGGGCCTTTTTATTTTAACCTTCACGAAGGCCACCAGGCTTTTGGCAAAGCGCTTCGGGTTCAGCCGCACTTCATAGCCGTCGATAAAGCCCTGGCTTTCCAGCTTGCGGATGCGCTCCAGCACCGCCGACGGCGCCAGGCCCACCTGGCGGGCCACGTCGACATTCGGGATGCGGGCCCGCTCCTGCAGGATCTTCAAAATCTTCAGGCTGATTTCATCGATCTGTTCCGACATCAATTCTGTCCTTAAAATTACTTACAGAATAATATTCGCTATATATTTTCATGTCAAGAATTATATTCTGATAAATATCGTTCAATAAGAAT
>JARRJQ010000083.1:0-9777 GCA_037388985.1 Desulfobacterales bacterium
GACAACTTCAATGTTTTTAAGCGCGCAGGCCATTTGGTATCCCTCAATGGCGGCTTCAGTGTCTATTCCAAATTTATTTTTCTTTAGGCCGGTTGCAATATACGGATGAGTTTTAGGATCGACATTCGGATTTACCCGAATGGCGACAGGCGCTCGCCGGTTTAACAACCCGGCTCGCTCGTTGATCAATTTCAACTCATCAAGGGATTCCAGATTAAACATTAGAATTTTCGATTTCAGGGCATAATCAATTTCGTCAACGCGCTTGCCCACGCCGGAGTAAACAATGCGACCCGGCGCAAAGCCGGCTTGAAGGCCTCGATAAAGTTCTCCGCCGGAGACAATGTCCAGACCGCATCCCAGGGTGGCAAATAGTCTCAAAATTGCCAGATTGGTGTTTGCTTTGGCGGAGAAACAAACCAATCTTTCAATACCCTCAAAGGCTTCATTGAAAACCTTGAAATGACGTGTTAGGGTGCTATGGCTGTATAAATAAAATGGAGTACCGATTTCGGCAGCGATCTTTCCTACCGGAACATCTTCACAATAAAGTTCATTTTGGCGATATTTAAAATGGTGCATCCTTTTTCCTTAGAAATTAGAATAAAAATTCAACCGTGTTTGAGTCTTTGCCGCCAATGCCTTCCTTATTGTAAATGACCACTTTGTAAATATACCGGTAGCCCCGCTGGAGAACTTCAGTGTAGCTCATCGTGTTTGGCCTGGATTTGTCCTTGGGCTTCAACTGAACGGGGAGATCCGCAATCTCCCTAAAACGGATGGGACATTTTTCACAGTTGGATTCTTCGGCTGACTGTTTAAAACGAAATAATTTAACTGCCGCCGGGTAAGATGCGCTGCGATCGTCTGCCGCGGGTATTGTCCAGCTCAGCTGAACCCTATCGTGATCAATGCGGTAACTGAGATCTTTTACCGTTGCCGGCAACGGTTGTTGGGGCACTCGCGGCGGTCCCTTTTTGCCACATCCAAGCCACAAAAAGCTTATAGCAGCCAAGCTGGTCAAAAAAATGGACACACATTTGATCTTAAAGCACGAAGCGTTGGTCATGAACGATCAATAAAATTAAGGATTATTTTTACCATTTCGGTTGCCGTACCGCCGATGGAAGTTCGCCGCTCGATCATTTGCTGGGTCTTCAGATAGTCAAAAACATCTTCTTCTATTTGATGCGCGTATTGTCGCAATTGCTTAAGTGAGAGTTCTTGAATTTCTTTTTTGCTCTTTAACGCATAGCTGACGATTTGCCCGACACAATAGTGGGCTTCTCTGAACGGCATACCCTTGGCTACTAAATAGTCGGCCAAATCGGTGGCATTTAGATATCCCTGCCCGGCAGCTTTATGCATATTTGTCTTGTTAAACTTGATCTTCGGCAACAATTGAATATAAATTTGAAGGCAGGCGGTAAGCGTATCGTCAGCATCAAACAGCAATGCTTTGTCTTCTTGCAAATCACGGTTATATGAGAGCGGCAGCGATTTCATCACGGTCAACATGGCCATCAGGTCGCCGAATACACGGCCGCTTTTGCCTCTGATAAGTTCGGCTGCATCGGGATTCTTTTTCTGCGGCATAATACTGCTTCCAGTGGCAAAAGCATCGGGCAGTTCGAGAAAGCCAAATTCGGCGGAAGACCAGATAATGATTTCTTCCGATAAGCGGCTTAAATGCATCATGCAGATGCTGGCGGTTGATAAAAATTCAATAATGAAATCACGATCGGAGACCGAATCGACACTGTTGGCTGAAATCGTCTCAAATCCGAGAAGCCCGGCAGTGTAATTTCGGTCAATTGGATGCGGCGTGCCCGCCAGGGCAGCGCTGCCCAATGGCATGACGTTGATTCGGGTCAAAGCGTCTTGCAGGCGTTCAGCATCTCTTGAAAACATTTCAAAGTATGCCATCAGATGATGGGCCAGCAAAATCGGCTGTGCACGCTGCAAATGGGTGTACCCCGGCAGCACTGTCTTCATATGCACTTTGGCCAGATCCAGCAAAACGGTTTGCAATTCCCGCAGGAGCTCAATCAGCGAAGAAACGGTATCTCTCAAATAAAGGCGCACGTCCAGTGCGACCTGATCGTTGCGGCTTCTGGCGGTGTGCAACTTCTGGGCTGCCTTGCCGGCGATTTCAGCCAGGCGGGATTCAATGTGGGTATGAATATCTTCCAGATCGTCGCGATACTCAAAAACACCTTGGCCAATTTCTGATTTTATTTGTTCAAGACCCTGGATTAATTGCTTGGCCTCACCCTCTGAGAGAATGGAAGCTCTGGCCAGGGTTTTACAATGTGCAATACTTCCCTGAATATCATAGGCGTATAAACGCCGATCGACATTAATGGAAGCAGTAAACGTTTCGACAATTGGCGCGGTTTGCTCACTAAAGCGGCCTCCCCAGAGTTTTTCTGACATGGCAATATCGTTATTTTTTATTGGTTTCGATTAATTTTTGGATTCTTAACCTTAACGCGTTTAAGCGGATAAAGCCTTCAGCGTCTTTTTGGTTGTAAACCTGCTCATCTTCAAAGGTGGCGAAATCTTCGCGATATAAAGATTTGTCGGATTTGCGTCCAAGCACGCGGCAGTTTCCTTTATATAATTCAAGGCGCACCGTTCCGGATACGTTCTGTTGAGTCAGGTCAATCATATTCTGCAGCAGTTTCATCTCGGGTGCAAACCAGAAGCCATTGTACACCAGTTGAGCGTATTTGGGTATCAGCGAGTCCCGCAGGTGCATCACCTCGCGATCCATGGTAATGGACTCCAAGGCCATGTGACCGGCCCGCATAATCGTTCCACCGGGGGTTTCATAGACCCCTCGAGATTTCATGCCGACAAAGCGGTTTTCAACGATATCAACCCGGCCGATGCCGTGTCGACCTCCATACTGGTTTAAAGTCCTCAGTAAATTGGCAGGGGTGTGAGGGTTTCCATTGAATTCAACCGGATTGCCTTCTTGAAAGGTGAGCTCGATGATTTCAGCCTTATCGGGCGCTTGCCTGGGGGAAACGCTCAGAGTGAAAATGTCTTCCGGTGCTTCGGCCCAGGGATCCTCAAGTATGCCACCTTCATAACTGACATGCAAAAGGTTGGAATCCGTGCTGTACGGTTTGTCGTGGGTCGCCTGAACCTTAATGCCGTGTTTGGCGGCAAACGCCATTAAAGCCGTGCGGGAATTTAAATCCCACTCACGCCACGGCGCAATAATTTTTATATGCGGGTCATGTGCCAGATACCCCAGTTCAAAGCGAACCTGATCATTTCCTTTGCCGGTCGCGCCATGACTGACAGCATCGGCGTTTTCGATGTGCGCAATTTCAATTTGGCGTTTGGCGATGAGCGGTCTGGCCAATGAGGTCCCTAAAAGGTATTGGCCCTCGTAGATGGCATTGGCCCGGAATGCCGGAAACACATAATCACTGACGAAGGTTTCGGTCAGATCCTCGATATAGACCTTGTTCGCTCCCGTTTTGCTGGCATTATCTCTGATCTGATCCAGATCGTCTTTCTGGCCGATATCAGCTGAAAAGCTGACCACCTCGCATTGATAGGTTTCGATCAGCCACTTTAAAATGACCGAGGTATCCAAGCCTCCGGAATAGGCCAGAATCACCTTACGTATCTTTTCAGCCACTCTTCATTCCCCCGTTTTACTTATTTCAGAGATGATCCTGTAAGCAATATCTCCAGGATGGCTTTGTGCATATGAAGCTTATTTTCAGACTGATCCCAGACCACCGAATGGGGGCCTTCCAGAACCTCTTCAGTAATTTCCTCTTCGCGATGGGCCGGCAAACAATGCAGCACAATGACATCATCGGCGGCATTGTCCAAAAGCGCTTTGTTCACCTGATAGCGAGCAAAAATGTTCTTGCGGGTTTGTTGCTCGGTTTCCTGCCCCATGCTGGCCCAGACATCGGTATTGACCACATCCGCGCCTTTAACCGCAACGAAGGGATCTGAACCGATGGTTATCTTGGCATTGGGCCTTTTCGCCGCATCGGCGACAATTTGCTCATCCGGGAAGTAGCCCTCAGGGCATGCCAATTGAAGCTCAAAACCTAAAACTGCGGCCGCATTAATCCAAGATTGGGCCATATTGTTGCCGTCTCCGACCCAGGCAATCTTTAAATCTTCGTATGTCCCTTTATGCTCGATAACCGTCAACAAGTCGCTTAAAACCTGACATGGATGATGGGCATTGGTTAAGGCATTGATCACCGGTATGGTGGAAAACTCCGCAAATTCGCAAATAATGTCCTGGGAAAAAGTCCGAATCGCCAGTGCGTCCAGATAGCGGGACAGCACCCTGGCTGTATCTTTTATCGGCTCATCGCGCGACATCTGCGTATCTTTGGTACTGATAAAAAGCGGTGAACCACCCAGTTGTATCATGGCGGTCTCAAAGGAAACCCGGGTGCGCGTTGAAGGTTTTTCGAACAAGAGCCCAAGGCTTTTTCCGACCAGCGGCCAATCGGCTCCTCCTTCCTTCTGTTTTTTCTTTAGTGCTAAAGCGCGCTTGAAAAAAGCATCGAATTCTTCTTTTTCAAGATCAGCCAGCGTCAGCAGATGTTTAGTCATATGGCCCCCAAAGGTTCTGCCGGGTTCTCAGGAAGATTCCGCCTGCCTTAGGATCTGATCAAGGCATTTCACCAGTTGATCAATTTCTGCTGTTGAAATGATCAACGGCGGTATAAATCGTAGGATCTTGTCCTGGATGCAGTTGATCAGAAAACCGTTTTCCATGCATTGGTTCACCAGAGGTTTGCCGTCGATTTTAAGCTTCATACCCAGCAATAACCCCAATCCACGCACATCTTCAATGACCGGATGGTGCGCTTTCAGTTCATTCAATTTTTCTTTGAAATACACACCGGCGGCCCTGCCGTTTTCAATAACATTGTCTTCGACCAACATTTTACAAACTTCTAAGGCCGCTGCGGTAACGATGGGCGTCCCACCGAAGGTGGATGCATGCGATCCGATACCAAAGGCGGCGGCGATATTTTCTTTGGCCAGCATCGCCCCAATGGGCAGACCGTTGGCGAGCGCTTTGGCCAGCGTCATGATATCGGGTTCGACTCCGAAATGCTGATAGGCGAAAAGCTTTCCGGTGCGTCCCATCCCGGTCTGAATTTCATCAAAAATCAACAATGTTCCAGTGTCGTCGCAAATTTTTCTGATCGTCTTTAAATAATTGTCATTCGGACATCGAACACCACCTTCGCCCTGAATGGGCTCCAGCATAACCGCACAGGTGGAGGGACCGATTTGCGATTGCACAGCCTTGACATCATTAAAGGGCACAAAATCAAATCCAGTCAGAACCGGCTCAAAACCCTTTTTAATTTTTTCCTGACCGGTTGCTGAAAGGGTTGCCAGTGTGCGTCCGTGAAATGAGCGTTCCATTGTGATAATCCGAAAACGGCTATCTTCTCCGCGTTCTTTGAAATATTTTCTGGCGAGCTTAATGGCAGCTTCATTCGCTTCAGCTCCGCTGTTTCCGAAAAAGACACGATCGGCAAAACTATTTTCGACCAACCAAGAAGCCAGCTCTATCTGCGGCTGGGTATAGTATAAATTGGATACATGCAGCAGCGTTTGAGCCTGTCGCGCAAGCGTCGCGCAAATTCGTGGATGCGCATGCCCCAGATTACATACCGCAATACCGGCTACAAAATCGATGTAAGATCGCCCATCGGTATCCCAGAGCTTAGATCCAGCTCCTTTGATCAAAACCAGTGGAAACCGTTGATAGGTGGCCGCCATCACTTGATCGGCGCGTTTGATTAAATCGGCAGTCATGCCGTCACCTCCGTCCCAATTCCGCTGTCGGTGAACAGCTCCAGCAAAATTGCGTGCCGCTTGGTACCATTGATAATTTGAACCTTCTCAACACCATTTTCCAGGGCCTTTAAAGCATACTCTATTTTGGGGATCATGCCCCCGGAAATGCTTTTGTTGTCGATCATTTCTTTTATCGCCCGGCGGTCAATTGAACTGATTAAATTTCCCGCCGCATCTAAAACCCCATTTACATCGGTCAGTAAAACAAGACGCCCGGCTTTAAGCGCCATGGCAATCCGACTGGCCACCAAATCCGCATTGATGTTATACGTTTCGCCAGTCTCACCGGCACCGACCGGTGCAATAATCGGGATAAAGCCCTGTTGGGTCAGCTTTTCGATGATATCTGAGTTGATCCGGGTAACTTCCCCAACCAAACCCGGATCGATAATTTCCGGCGGTTTATTCAGATCTTCCTGGTGCACAATTTGGAGTTTTTTTGCTTGAATCAAACTGCCATCTTTGCCGCTGAGTCCCACAGCTTTACCACCTTGCTGATTAATCTGGTGTACGATGGCTTTATTGATCTTGCCACCCAAAACCATTTCAACGACATCCATGGTGGGTTTATCGGTCAGGCGCATCCCGCGGACAAATTGAGGCTGGATTCCCATCTGATCCAGCACCAAATTAATCTGAGGCCCGCCGCCGTGCACAACGACCGGCTTGAGCCCCACAAATTTCAGCAACGTTATGTCCCGTGCAAAATCCTGCTTCAACTGTTCATCCACCATCGCATGCCCGCCGTATTTAATGACGATAGTCATGCCGTAAAAACGACGAATATAAGGCAGTGCTTCAATAAGGATATCCGCCACATTGGGCGTGGCGTCACATGTGTCCTTCATTATAATCTCATTATCCTAATCGCAATTATCGTCTTAAACTTTATTAATAAGTAAAAGGAGCGTCTTAATCGTTAGCGATACTTGATGATCGGCCCTGGGGGATAGAAGAGCATGCTGTTAATCGCAGGGCCTTAAGTCAAATACATTTTCTTTTCTGACTGCCTCTAACAAAGTGCTCCCGAAGCGCAGCGCTCCTCCTTAAAGAATATAGCGACTCAAATCCTCATCTTCCTTAATATCTTTTAATTTGAATTCAACGTAGTCCTTATCGATCACCATTCGCCTTTTTTTCATATCCGGTGCGTCAAAAAGAATGTCTTCCAGCAGACGTTCCATGACCGTATGCAGCCTGCGCGCTCCAATGTTCTCAGTGCGGTTATTGACTTCTTCAGCAATCGCCGCGATTGCTGTAACTGCATCGTCCTCAAAGACGACCTCTACACCTTCCGTTTTTAACAGCGCCATATATTGGAGCAGTAATGCGTTTTTAGGTTCAGTTAAAATACGGACAAATTCCTTTTTGCCTAAAGCCTGAAGCTCGACTCGAATTGGGAAACGCCCCTGCAGCTCAGGAATTAAATCAGATGGTTTAACCGTATGGAATGCGCCGGAAGCGACAAATAAAATATGATCTGTTTTTACGGGTCCATATTTGGTTGTAACAGTGCTTCCCTCCACAATCGGCAAAAGATCCCGCTGTACGCCTTCTCTGGATACATCCGGCCCATGACTGCTATTGCGCCCAGCAATTTTATCGATCTCATCAAGAAAAATAATACCTGATTGTTCGACCTTATCAATGGCCTGCTTTACGACTTTATCCATATCCACTAAGCTCTGAGCTTCTTCCTGAGCCATAATTTCCATGGCCTCAGGCACTTTTACTTTGCGTCTTTTGGTTGCTTTGGGAAACATCCCGCCTAACATATCTTTGAAATTAATTCCCATTTCTTCCATACCGACATTGGAAAAAATTTCAACAATCGGCATACTGCGGTCCGCAACATCCAGATCAACATACCGATTATCCAATTTCCCGCGACGCAACATATCGCGCAGCTTTTCCCGTGTGGATGACGTTTCTTCGCTTTCAGCAGTGACCAATTCGAATTGCACTTCTTTTAGGTTCTCATTCCGCGGCATCGGTGGCCCGCCTGATTTGGGCAGCAAGAGATCCAGCATTCGTTCTTCGGCTGCCTGCCAGGCTTTATCTTGAACCGCCTCCTGTTCTTTCGATTTCAGCGAGTTGATGGTTAGTTCGAGAAGATCTCTGACCATTGACTCAACGTCGCGCCCAACATACCCGACTTCGGTAAACTTTGAGGCTTCGACTTTTGAAAATGGTGAGTCCGTCAGCAAGGACAGGCGCCTGGCAATTTCTGTTTTGCCGACTCCTGTGGGCCCGATCAGAATAATGTTTTTGGGAGCAATTTCATCGCGCAAATCTTCCGGAACCTGCTGGCGGCGCCATCGATTCCTCAGCGCAACGGCAACGGAGCGTTTGGCCTGGCCCTGGCCAATGATATATTTATCCAGTTCAATAACAACTTCGGAAGGTTTCAAAGGATTCATTCAGAGCTCCTCGATCGAGATTGAATCATTGGTATAGGCGCAAATAGAAGCGGCGATTTTCATGGCTTCTTCAACAATTGCGCGCGCATTTAAATCCGTATGCCGAATAAGAGCTGTGGCCGCCGCCTGAGCACCCACGCCTCCGGATCCAATCCCGATAATGGCTTCATCGGGTTCAATGACATCGCCGCTGCCGGAAATCAGATACATCTGTTCTTCGTCCACTGCAATCATCAACGCTTCTAAACGCCTTAAATATTTATCGGTTCGCCAGTCCCTGGCCAGCTCGACTGCCGCACGGGTGAGATTCCCGTTATAGCGCTCGAGCTTTTGTTCCAACCGGTCTGAGAGATTCATGGCATCAGCAGTGGCTCCGGCAAATCCGACAATGATTTTTCCCTGATAAATTTTTCTGACCTTTTTGGCGTGATGTTTGATGATGGTGTTATTCAGCGTAACCTGACCATCACCAGCAACCGCCGCTTTGCCCTTGTGTCTTACTGCTAAAATGGTCGTCGCGTGCATATTCATTAATGTTCTCTCAACATCCCAATCAATTGAAATCGTAAATTCACCTTAGATAAAAACCGCTTGTTTCGGTGAAGCATTGTTTGCTGTTAATTATGGGCCAAGTTTCTAAACATTTCCATGTTTTTTTAATAAAATTTATTTAGAATCACTTCCTGGGATGAGCCTTGTCGTAAGTCTCCATCAAACGATCGATGCTCACATGAGTGTATTTCTGCGTGGAAGAAAGACTTTTATGTCCCAGAAGTTCTTGCACCACTCTTAAATCCGCGCCTGCATCCAGCATATGGGTGGCAAAGGTGTGCCGCAGCGCATGCGGTGAAATTGGTGTCAGAAGACCGACAGTATTCACCAGTTTTTTTAAAATCCTGGCAATCGAACGGGGAGCCAGACGTTTCTGAAATCTGTTTAAAAATAAAGGATCGCCTTTTACGGTCTTTCGGTCGGCCTGCTTATGCAGTTGCGTTCGGTAGGCTATTATAGTCATTAAAGCCTTCTGCCCGATAGGCACGATTCGTTGCTTGCGGCCTTTGCCGAAAACCCGAACCACTGCAGCTGAAAAATCAACATCAGCAATATCCATTGCGGCGATCTCCGATATACGAATTCCACTTGAATACAGCGTTTCAAAAATTGCACGGTTTCTTAGACCCAGCAAAGTATCGGTCTGGATGGAATCCAAGAGCCGAAACATTTCATCCACTGAAAGATAGACTGGAATCGTTTTATTCTGTTTAGGGGTAAGGATAAATTCGGTCGGATTTTCTGAAATGATCCCCTTTTTGACCAGAAACTTAAAAAAAGACCTGATGGCTGAAAGTTTGCGGGCAATGGTTGTTTTTTCATTCTTGCGGTGCAAAAAACTCAGATACCCCCTGAGCATAACAGGGTTAACCTGATGCGGTGCCACGCTATGGGAGCGTTTCTGCTGCAGACTGCCGGAAGCCTTTGACTCAGC
>JARRJQ010000084.1:0-11270 GCA_037388985.1 Desulfobacterales bacterium
CTTTGATTCACAGCGCTACCGCCCATTGAGGTTAGAAGTGGTTTCAAAACCCCATCTTCCCGCTGAATAGCGGGGCCCTTGAACCTGATCTGAGGTTTTGAAACCACTTCTAGGGTTTTAGAAAACAGCTCCACTTTCAGGGCTGCGGACCCTGGGTTACCTCAACCAGGTCATCGGGGCGCACCCACCTGGAAAAGGCTTTCCTGACCTGCTCGGCAGTGAGTTTTATGTAATGTTGAGCAGCCAGGGTCGGTTCATTGAGCGGCAGGTCGAGAATGACGCGATCGATCATCCCCTGGGCAATGCCGTCTATGCTCGACTCGGAAAGAGGAATTTCCCGCAGCAGCAGTGCCGCTGCCTGTCGGAGCTCCTCGGGACTCATCGGTTCGGTCTGCATTTCCCGCAGGTTTTCCTGGATGATGACCCGGGCCTTATCCACGTTGGACGGATCACAGGCATAGTTTACAACATAGCGCCCCCGTGTCCGCCCCAGGTCAAAAGAGGAGGAGACATAGTAGACCAGACCGTTTTTTTCACGTAAATCCCGATAAAGCCGGGTCGCATAAAAGGCACCGCCGAGAACATGATTTCCCAGCTGCAAGGCATAATAATCCGGGTTGGACCGGTTCAGTTCAAGGCTTTGAGCCAGCGTTACCTTGTCCTGGATCCGGCTGGTGTCCGGCACGACGGTGACGGAGGACATGTTGGGCGGTACCGGCGGCAAAAGGGTGTTGGGCTTCGGACCGGTTGCCTTCCATTGGCCGAAATATTTTTCGATCACCTTCCTGGCGTTTTCGGGCGTCACTGCTCCGATGACCACGATGGTGGTCATATCGGGCCGAAAGACCTTCTGATAGTAATCCTTTACGTCCTGGAGTGTCAAAGACGATACGGTTTTCGGAGTGGCCTGACGTAACATGGGATCGTTTTTGGGCAAAATGCCCGAATCGACGGCCCGGCTCGCCAAATAACCGGGGCTTTGGAGTTGTCCCGCCACGGTCGCCGCCACTTGTTGCTGCACCACTTTAAAGGCTTTTTCAGGCAGGGCGGGATGAAGCTCGTTGTCGGCCAGAAGCTGCACACCGCGATCAAAGTAGGGTGTCAGGACCTGGAGGTAAAAATCAACTCCGGCCGATTCCCTGGCACCGATATCGTCTAAAGCCTTCTGGTAGGCCAGGCGGTTCAGCGACGTGGTGCCGTAGGAAAAAAGTTGATCCAGAACCTGATCCACGCCGTCTTTGCCCTTGGGTGTCTGCAGCTCGGGTCGGTTGAGCACATGGCCGTAAACATTTACGGTTTTGCTGACCGATTCGGGCTGGACGATAAGTTTAAGACCGTTGGGCAGATTTAAAACAACAGGTTGCAATGTGGAGGAGGGGACGGTGAGTCGTTTTAATGCCCTGGACGCCCATTCAGGCAACTTTACCGTCTGGGTCTGCTGGGGTGCAAAAGACTCCTTGCCGCCGAAACCTGCCGAGGAAGTGGGCTTGCCCGAAGCTTCCGGTGTGAGAATGCCCGCAATGGCATGATCCAGATCCAGGTATTTGCGGGCCACGCGGTTTACATCTTCCACCGTTATCTTTTGGATGGCCTTCAAATTGTCGCGGGGGGATTGGCGGCCTTCGACCGCCAAAGCCTGAGACCAGGTCATCGCCTGCCCGAGAACTGAATTTTTTTGCAACTCGGACTTCGTCAGTTTAATTCGCTTGGCAGCCTCCACCAGGTCGGCCGGAAAGCCGTCTTTGATATAGGCCCTTAGGGTTTTTCGGATCTCTTCGACCAGAACCGATGAATCTGCTCCTTTGGGCAGTATGCCGATTACGTATCCCAACCCAGCCCGGGGCAGGGTATCCAAGCTAAAGCCGGTGAACAGTGCCTTCCCCTCGGTTACCAGGGCATACAGGTTGTTTCTCTGGTTGCTCAACACATCGGCGAGCACCTCGGACGCAGCATAATCCGGGCTGTCGTAGCCGGGCATGCGAAAGGAGATCATGACCATCCCGTAGGGCCGGTCCGTTTTGAGCTTGAATGTCTCGGCCGTAACCGGTTGCAGGTTTATTTCAGGCCGCTCAGGAAGATTTCTGGCGGGGACGTCCTGAAAAAGTTTTTTGACTTCGGCCAGTGTTTCTTGGGGGTCCACGTTACCGACAATCACCAGGATGGCGTTGTTGGGGGCATACCAGGTATCATGGAACTTCTTGAGCATGGCACCCGTGGTCCGGTCAAATGAAGGCCGGGTGCCGAGGGCGTCGTGCGCATAAGGGGTACCCTTGAACAAGGCTGCCAGAAGTTTTGTATAAAAGACGTATTCGGGATCGGACAGATCCTGGGCCACTTCCTGCTCGATCGCACCGCGCTCCTGCGCCCACAGTTTTTCGCTGTCCAGGACACCCCGCATACGGATCGCCTCGATGTGCAAGGCAAGGTCCAGATCCTCCGCCGGGACGACAAAGAAGTATTGGGTCACCATCTGCTGGGTGTCTGCGTCAAACATACCGCCCATAGCGGCGATAATGTCCGCCAGCTGGTCGGCGGAAAGCCCCGGGCTGCCGCGGTACATCATGTGTTCCTGGGCGTGGGCGGTGCCGGGAAAGNCGTGGGCGGTGCCGGGAAAGCCCTCCGGAGCCTCGTTTGATCCGACCAGATAGTTAACCATCGTGGCAACCACGGGAGACAGTGTGTTGCGGACAATGATTATCCTGAGACCGTTTTCCAGGGTCGCACGCAGCACCTCTTTTTGCCCGTCGTCGCCGCTTTCGGCAGCCCCACTATTGGCCATCGCGATCAGCACGGCGGCCGACAGCAGCATGAGCCATATTGGCACAAACCCGAACCTGCGACGCGCATGCTTCCCGAAGCTCTTTTTTGGGCTGATGCAATTCGGTTTACGTATGTTGTCATCAATGTAATGGGTTTTCATGGAATTTATTTCCTCGTTTTCAGGAATCAAAAAAAGATCCGATGAGCAGCGTTAACCACAGACAATCGATCATCGCCCCTCTCACCTCGCTCTTGATGGTGATAAAAAGTCTGCTACCCAAGCTTTACCTGAACCGAACCTTCCTGACCGGTTCGGTGATCTCTGGCAATCAGCACAATCCTCTGACCATGCGGTATGCTGTCCACCAGGTTTGTAAAAGTTTCCACATCTACGGCAGGATGGCCATTGACAGCCAGGATGATATCGTCCACCTCAAATCCGAGTTTGCCCAACGGACCGTTCGAATCCACCCATTGGATCATCACTCCCCCTCTGGAAGACATCCCGTACGCCGATGCTTGCAGATCCGGTATGGGTTTGACGAGAATTCCCAGCCGCTCTTTGAGCGAAGCGGCCAACTGTTTATTCATTTCTTCCAGATTGCCGATTTTTACCCGGATTTGCCGTGTTTTGCCGTTGCGTAAAATGGTCAGGTCCACTTCCTGTCCGACAGGCGTGTCGGCTATGGCGTTACGGAGCTCGGCAACGTCGGAAATTGGTTTGCCCTGCATGGCGGTTATCACATCGCCTGCCTTAAAACCCGCTTTGTCCGCCGGTGCGCCTTTCATCACCTGGGTTACCAAGGCGCCTTTGGGCGTGGTTAACCCGAAGGATTTGGCCAACTCAGGCGTCAGTTCCTGAAGACTGACCCCCAGCCACCCGCGCTCTACTTTGCCGTGTTTCATCAAAGCGTCGGCCACATGTGCGGCCATATTACTGGGAATGGCAAAACCGATTCCCTGAAATCCACCGGTTGTGGAAAAAATCGCCGAGTTGATTCCGATGACGTTTCCATGAAGGTCCAACAGCGGCCCGCCGCTGTTTCCCGGATTAATTGCAGCATCGGTTTGCAAAAAATCCTGATAGGTGCTGGGGTCTGTGATCCCGGTGCGATGCTTGGCGCTGATGACTCCCTGGGATACGCTTTCACTCAGGCTCTCGGGTTGTCCTATGGCCACAACCCATTGACCCACTTCCACTTTATCCGAATCTCCAAAAGTCGCAAAAGGAAGCGGTTTATCGGTCGAAATCTGAATCACTCCCAGATCGGTTTTGGGGTCGGTCCCCAGCACCTTGGCGGGATAGGTTCTTCCGTCGGAAAGCTTTACCTGGATCTTGGTCGCTCCCCCGACAACATGGTTGTTGGTGAGGATATGTCCCTGGGGATCTATGATGATCCCCGAACCGACCCCGATCAATTTGCGTTCGAACTTTTTAGGCATCTTTTTGGGAAGACCGAAATAGCGTTGAAAAAAAGGACTGTTTTCAAAGGGCAATAAGGGATTGGGGACTTCCTGGCGCTCGGTTACCGTGATATGTACGACAGCAGGGATATTTGCCCTGGCGACTTGAATAATGGCGGTTGTGAGGTTAATTGCGGGATCGTCTGCCCCTGTGTTCGACCCGTTTTCTTGTTTGGCTGAGGCAAAAGTGACTTTCGGTGATGTGTCCGCTTGCGGTTTGGTTTGCAGCGCCTGACCCCGGACACCGATAGGAAGCACAATCAAAATTGCACACACCATCAGGCCGACCATGCGGGTAAATTGAATGTCTTTCATCGGATTTCCTCCTTTGCGGCTGCCAGTAAGATTTAAATTACGCAGGTGACATCTTTATTTTGCCTGATAATAATAATCGTAAAAACCATTTGGAATAAATAGGGAATATCCTGTATTTTGGATCGCGAGCCATGGTATCTTTAAATTATCAAGAAACTTTCTTTATGATGAAGAGCAGATGCTTCTTGTGTTTTTGCTGTTGACTTGCCAAGGCGATTTGCTTATTCTGCTCCGCAACAACGCACGTTTTTATTCATTTCCTCATTTCATCGCTTCAAATTTTTTGTATCCTTCTTTACACCGCCGGAGGATTTCCATGAAAAACGATCAAGATCATACAGGGAAAAAAGCCGGATTCGGCCGCGGGTTCACGCGCCGCAAATTTCTTAAAACCATGGGCAGCGGTGCGGCAATCGCGGCAGCCTCGGACGCGCTGACGGCTAGGAGTACGGCGATAGGCGAGGCGATCAAGCCCGAAGAGATCGTCAGGGTGAATCTTTCGATCAATGGGATTCGCCGCAGTCTTGTTGTCGAATCCCGCTGGTCGCTTCAATACGTTTTGCGCGAGAAGCTCGGACTGACCGGAACCAAGATCGGCTGCGAAAGGGGGGAATGCGGGGCTTGCACCGTGTTGATTGATCAGGTTCCCCGCTATGCCTGCCTGACCCTGGCGGTCGAGGCCCAGGGAACCGAGATTGTGACCCTCGAAGGCCTCATGGATGGAGAGAAGCTCGGTGCGGTCCAGCAGGCTTTTGCCGAGCACGATGCCTTTCAGTGCGGCTACTGCACGCCGGGGCAGATCATGGCGGCCGAGGGATTGCTGCGCAGCAATCCGGCCCCGAATGCGGATGAAATTCGCAGGGCAATGAGCGGCAATCTCTGCCGCTGCGGTGCCTACGCCCATATCCAAAGAGCGGTCGGACGTGCCGCCGAACTCAAAGGCCCAAAGGGAGGTGCATCGTGACCGATCAGGAAAAATCGCTTTACTACGTGGAGGGGCTTCCGGTTCCGGAGACCCCGGCACCGGGTGAAAGCCCGGCACCCTGGAAGAGCACCCGGATTATCGGCAAGGCGGTGCCCCGGGTAGACGCCTATGAACGGGTGAGCGGTTCGGCGGTCTATCCTGCGGATCTTTCGCTGCCCAACATGCTTTACGGGGCCATCCTGCGCTGCCCGCATCCTCACGCCCGGATAAAGAAAATAGAGACCAGCAAGGCCGAAAGTATTCCCGGCGTGCTCGCCGTGATCAACGGTCAGACCCCCGCAGCGGACTTGCCCTGGACCTATTCGAGCCGAGGAATCCGCGTAAAATCAAAACTCTTCGACCCCCTTTGCCGGTTCGAGGGAGAGGCCGTGGCCGCCGCAGCTGCGGAAACACCTTATCTGGCCAGGGATGCACTCAGGGCCGTTGAGGTGGACTATGAGGTACTGCCCGCGGTATCAGATGAGCGGGCGGCCCTGGATCAAGGGGTTGCGGCCGTCCATGAGCAGGGCAACCGCGTGGGGCCTCCGAGTTCATACGAACGCGGTGAGGTTGCCAGGGGGTTTGCCGAGGCTGATGTGGTGCTCGAAGAAAAATACCGGACCGAGTGTGAAATCCACACTCCCAATGAACCTCACGGATGCGTGGCCAACTGGGAAGGAGACCGCCTGACGATCTGGGAGTCCACGCAGGGCGTTTATCGGATCCAGCAAAACGTGGCTGAAATTTTAGATCTGCCGCTTTCCAAGGTCCGCGTCATCGGCCATTACATGGGTGGGGGTTTCGGCAGCAAGCTGCAGGCCGGAAAGTACACCATCATTGCAGCTCTTCTGGCAAAAATCACCGGCCGGCCGGTGAAGATGATCCTCAGCCGGGAAGAGACTTATCTTGCCGTGGGAAATCGTCCCCCCAGCAATATGATCCTCAAAGCGGGGATCAAAAAAGACGGGACGCTCACCGCCCTGGATTTCGCATGCACCGGCACGGGCGGGGCCTATCCGGCGGGCGGCACCTCGCTGGTCGACTGGCAGGTTCGGGACCTTTACAAATGCCCCAATGTGCGCACGACCTGCACCGATGTTTACATCAACGCCGGTCCGGCAAGGCCCTTCCGCGGGCCCGGTCATCCCCAGGGATCCTGGGCCCTGGAGCAGATGCTGGATGCACTGGCAGAGGCGATCGGCATGGATCCTGTGGATCTGCGCCTGAAGAATATTTGTCTCTACAGCCAGGCAAGAGACGGCCAGCCCCTATACACCACTACCGGGTTCAGGGATTGCATCGAGAAAGGGGCGGCGGCCTTCGGCTGGAAACAGGTGCGCCAGCGGATCGCCGCAGCCGGTAAGCAGGGGGTTATGCGCAGGGGTGTGGGCATGGCCGGCGGTCTCTGGATCGCGGGCGGCGGCCGGCCGCCTTCCACCATTATTCTCAAGCTTTTTTCCGACGGCAGTGTCAATCTGAACATGGGCGCCAGCGACATCGGAACCGGAACCAAGACGGTCATGGCCCTGGTGGTGGCCGAAGAGCTGGGGATCAGGCCGGAAATGATCCAGATCGAACACGCCGATACGGGCACCACCCAATACGCGACGCCCAGCGGCGGAAGCAAAACCGTTCCCACCGAGTCACCGGCTGTGCGGGCGGCGGCCATCAGCCTTAAACAGCAGCTGCTGGAAATTGCCGCACAGGATCTGGCGGTCGACGCGGAGAGCCTCTATTTCACGGCCGGCAATATTGTTTCGCGAAACGATCCGTCAAAGAAAATCAGTTTCACCGGACTTTCCGGTCTTAAGAAGCGGGGGGTGGTGGTCAGCATCGGATACCGGGGTCCGAATCCCGAAAACAAAGTGGTCAATCCCTTTGCCGCCCAGTTCTGCGAAGTGGAGGTGAACACCGCAACGGGAGAGATCCGGATTATCCGCTTCCTCGGCGCCCACGACAGCGGTCGCGTCATGAGCAGACTGACTTACGACAACCAGGTGTTCGGCGGAATCACCATGGGCATTGGTTTGGCCATGACCGAGTCCCGGGTTCTGGACAAAAACCAAACCGGCAAAATGGTCAACCGTAACTGGCATGACTACAAGCTTCCAACCGCCATGGAGGTGCCCGCAGATATCGTTTCGCTGCCTATCGAACCCGATGATACCGAGGCGAACACCACCGGAGCAAAGGGTCTGGGCGAGCCGGCTACGATCCCCACAGCGGCCGCTGTGGCCAATGCCGTTTACCACGCCACAGGCGTGCGCATCACCCAAACACCGATTAATCCGGTTCAGCTCTGCCGGCTGCTCGCCGAGCACAGAAAGGAGAGATAGACCATGGTCCCCAGGTTTTCCTATATCCGGCCAAGATCATTGGATGAGGCTATTGAGTACCTTTCGCTGAATGGCGCCAGGGCGCACGCCGGCGGGACCGATCTTCTCGGATGCATGCGCGATCGTGTTTTTGACGTTAGCACCGTTGTCAGCATTGCCGGGCTCAAGGAACTCAGGGGCATTGAGGCAACGTCCGCAGGAGGGCTCCGGATCGGGGCTATGACCACTATTGCGGAAGTCGCCCGCCACCCGGTCATCAGGGCAAACTATCGAACGCTGTCAATGGCGGCCTCCGAGGTGGCCAGCCCCCAGTTGCGCAACCAGGGAACCATCGGGGGCAACCTCTGCCAGAAGCCCCGCTGCTGGTATTACCGGGGAGAATTCGATTGCCTGCGAAAGGGTGGGAACCTCTGCTACGCCGTTGAGGGCGAAAACGCATACCACTGCATCCTCGGCGGTGATAACTGCTTTATCGTGCATCCCTCGGATACGGCACCGGCCCTGGTCGCCCTGCAGGCCAGCGTTGTGATTGCCGGTCCGCATGGCAGCCGAACCGTGGCTGTGGAAAACTTCCATATGGCGCCATCGGTGGATTACACGAGCGAGACGGTGCTCGAACCCGCAGAGATCCTAACCGAAATCATTTTGCCGCCGCCGGCACAGGGTCTGCGAAGCTCCTACCGCAAGGTTCGGACGCGGCGTTCCTGGGACTTCGCGCTGGCCGGTGTGGCCCTGGCGATTGTGTTTAGCGGGGATCGGGCGGCAGATTGCCGGGTGGTGCTCAGCGGCGCAGCACCTGTGCCCTGGCGCTCCGCCGAAGCGGAAAAAGTCTTCAAGGGAAGGCGGCTGAATCAGGATCGCGCGGCAAAGGCCTCCAGAGCGGCGGTGAAAAACGCGGAACCCATGACGCAAAACGGATACAAGATCCCTCTTTTTCGCGGCCTCATCGAACAGCAATTGATGGCCATTGCGCAACCCACATCCCGCTGATCCGCGGAACAAACACCGAGAAGCGGAAACCGGCAGAAAAACATCACGAGCGGCCCGGACGATGAGAGGAAATCATCTTTTTTTAAATACCCTGCGAATCCGATGATCAGGATTAGAATCACTTTCAGAAAGCCTGGATCTTGAACGATTCCTTGATTTAAGATCGACCAGCCGAATCGGTTCCTTTTCATCAGATCCATCATGTGATGAAACGGTGATGTAATAGTCCACTCGTTCATCCTCATGGTCGCGATTGCTGCCGGTTATGCTAAAATCATCCAACTTTCGCAGATATAGATCACCCGGAGCTTCCGGCACTCTGAACTGATAAGGGGCTTTGAGGGTGGTCATGTCGGATTCATTTCCCAGCTCATCTATGGCGGTGATCCCAAACTCAATGGATCCGCCATGGGGTCTGAAAGAATTTACATCATCGGGCAAAACGATTTCAGTTACATTTCCCAGGCGCACGCATTTGGAATCATAATGAACTTTCCCGTTTTCCGACCAGTATAGTTTATATCCAACGACCTGAGCAGAATCGGATGCAATCCATTTAAGCTTTCTTCGTTTTATTTTGGCCATGCTTTCTTCCTTATCTGTCGGCTCCGGGAATTTTACCAAACTGGTTTTTCATCATGAAAATCATGCGGTTCTTCAGATGGATACGGTTGCTGGTTCTGCGGTTCGCTTATTGTCTGCTGAAGCGTGATCTCGTCGCAGAGCCTTTCGACTTCATTGGCCGCCTTACTGTCGGGTTCATATTGCATCACCGAAACCCCGGAGGTCATTGCTTCGATATAGGCAACTCTCTGACACATTTCAGTATCCAAAACATCCATATTAAATACAGCCAGTGAATCGCGTGCTTCACGCCCCAGCCGGGTACCCGGTATCTTCCGATTGATCAGAAGCCTGGCGTCCAGATCAGGGTTTTGTTCGCGGGCGGCATCTACCATTTCCAATGTCCCTTTGCACGACCATATGTCAAGAGAACTGGGGCTCAATGGAATTATGGAAAGATCCGTTGCGGCCAAAATTGATTTTGTGATGTCACCATTTGCAGGCGGTGCATCAATTACCAAATAATCGTAATCTTGGGCGAGTTCTTTGATTTCGTCACTGGAAATCGGTTGCGGACGATGCATGACTTCAAACGCTTGGTTGCCTTCCACGGCATGCCATTGTGTGGCACTGCCCTGAGGGTCTGCATCGATAAATCCGATCTTAAAATTTCTTCTTTTCAAACTGGCAGCAAAGTTGATCGCAGAAGTGGTTTTTCCGACGCCCCCTTTTTGGTTAACAAAGCTGATAATCATCTTGGCCCTCCTCTCTGGAAAGAATGTGAATGTGACGTATTGATATGATTGCCGGGCTCGATCTGAGGCAGTTTTTACCCCTCCCCCTTATAATTTTTCAACAGGATGCCCTGCCTCAAGTTTGTGGTTTGATTATCGAAATCCCATACACTGCAATTGAAGGCATGTCAATAAGAAAACACATGATATGGTATGGATATAAATTCTTGCATCTATATATGGTAGGCAGCATGGTGCTCTTTTTATCAGGATCAGCTTTGAAACATGACCTCTTGACTAGCTTGACTTTCAGAATCGTTTTATTTAAATTATAAGCTCTTCCACTCCTCACCGTAACCCCAACGCTTTATTTGCAGGAGTGATATATGAGAAAGCCCAATTTTCTGTTATTTTTGTTATTTTCACTTCTTTTGATAGCCTTGCCCTTGTCTTCTTTTTCAGCAACGATGCGCGGCATCAGGGTAACCGCCGGTAAAACCCAGGACCTTTACCTTTATAAAGATTATTACGCCCTGGTGGTGGGCATCAGCGATTATCAAAATTGGCCGGATCTGCCCAGCGCCGATAATGACGCCAAAGAAGTTGCCGCCAGGTTGAAAGCGTTCGGCTTTGAGGTCAAGCTCGTACTGGATCCCTCGGCCGAGCAGTTACGCCAGGCCCTCAGCGATGTCGTTTACGAAAAGGGCGGCGAAACCAATCGCGCGCTTTTATTCTATTTTGCCGGCCATGGTGAGACCCTCGAGCTGGCTGATGGAACCCAGCTGGGTTACATCGTGCCCAGCGACTGCCCGTTGAAAAACATCGACCCCATGGGCTTCGACAGCAAAGCGATTTCGATGAAAGATGTAGAGGTTCTGGCCTTGAAGGTCAAGTCCAAGCATTTTATCATGCTGTTTGACTCCTGTTTTTCGGGCTCTCTGTTTAACGTGGTGCGCTCAGCGCCGGTCGACATCTCTGAAAAATCCGCATTGCCCGTCAGGCAATTTATTACCGCGGGCGGCGCCGGCGAGCAGGTTCCCGACCAATCGGTATTCAAGGTGGTATTTTTGCGGGGGATAAACGGAGACGTCGACTTAAACGGGGATGGTTACGTAACCGGCTCTGAGCTAGGAATGTACCTTC
>JARRJQ010000085.1:0-13494 GCA_037388985.1 Desulfobacterales bacterium
TTTCCGCTTTTAACGCGATCCGGCGTTACTTTATCCGAATCGGCCGAAACGTCAGCCGCAATCTTTTTATCGGTCGATTCGGGATGGTTGGGGTATTGGCGATGGGAAACTTCGCTCAAGGTGGATAAGAAGCTCCGGCTGCCCCTCGTCGATCCTCCAAGGCGACAGGATTTTACAGCTGGCGATCCGGAGTTGCCCGTAGTCTTTAAACCGGCAGCCGAGGTCGGCGGTGGAGCAGGTAGCATCAGTGCATTGAACGTCATAATTTCTTTAATTTCCCTTTCCGACAGCAATGGCATTCCTGTCGATGACGGTAACTGCCTAAAGCATTAAGTGTGCCAATGCTCCAAGAAGTAAAAAGTTAAATCAAACGTGCCGGTAGCTTGATCTTTTATATAATCTAACCTATTGAAATCTAATAAATAATATGTACTCTGGCTTATCGCTGAATCTCCGGCCTGAAAAACGAGAACGGTTCGATGATTTCAGTCAGACCGAATTTTTCTGGGCAATAATTTCCCGAGATGGCAATCTTTACCTTCAATCAGGCAATCATTTTTAAGCAGAATTCATCAGACAGGCAATGTTTTGGCTGGAATTAGATAGAACCTATCTCAAAAATGTCTTTTGGCCCAATATCTTTGTTGGTGCCTCGCTTTAAATCCTCAACATACAACAGTATGCCTCCGGTTTAAAGCTCGGCCCCGCCGCGATCTTGAACCAAAATCCTATTTTTGAGATAGGTTCTAGTAACTGCAGTTTCAGGGGATTTCTGATGATGCGAGCCAGGTCGCAAAGAGCTGAGCGCATAGCGCTAAAAATTGAATTGCCCCCACAAAACGTTTTGCCCTCTGCGCTATACGCTATGCATTTTCAGGGTTCAAAATGAAATTGCCGACCGGCAACCTCGTCCATAAAATCACGTTCCTTTTTTAGCTGCTTCTGCTGGTGGGCTTGCCAGCCTTTTGCTTTCAGTTTTTCCAACGCCTTTCGTTTTTTCATGGCAGCAATTAACTCTTCACGCTTTAAAAAAAGCCCTTCTTTTTGTTTCTGTTGAAGGTGCTGCAAGTATTTACGCATTTTCTTTTTTAGCGACCGCAATTTATTCTTCTCGACTGCAAGCCGTTTCTTCAAATCGGCAAGTTCCTTTTGAAGCACCTCTTCCCGGTAGCGTCTGTGATTTAAGAGTGGTTCTAAATTGAATCGGTACATGGCTGCTTGCAGATATTCTGCGAATGAAAAGCTTTTACACAGAGCACACAGAGACCACAGAGAAGGAATCAAAACAATCGTAACTCGGCTAACTTTAATATTATTTCACCTCTCTGTGAGCTCTGTGATCTCCGTGGTGAAAAAAAGCAAATATTCATGATTCAAACAGCTGGACCAGTTGAGAGATGCTTTCAGCAAAATTCGTCGTTGCGTCAATGTCCTGCTTCAGGTAGCGGTTGATCGGATCGATCATTTTAATGGCATAATCGATTTTAGGGCTGCTTCCCTCAACATAGGCGCCGATGTTGATTAAATCTTCGGCCTTGCGGTATGTAGCCAGGATTTCTTTGAGCTTGTTGGCATACTGCCGCTGGTCAGAATCGATGATATCATCCATTACGCGGCTGATGCTGCTGAGTACATCGATCGCCGGATAATGATTCTGATTGGCCAAATCTCGGGTAAGGTTGATATGGCCATCCAGTATGGCGCGCAGGGCATCGGCAATCGGCTCATTGGTGTCATCGCCTTCCACCAAAACGGTGTACAGACCTGTAATGGTGCCGCGGTTGGCTGATGTTCCCGCCCTTTCACACAATTTGGGCAACAGGGTAAACACCGATGGGGTATAGCCTTTGGTTGTGGGAGGCTCGCCCAAAGCCAACCCGATCTCCCGCTGCGCCATCGCAAAACGGGTAACCGAATCCATCATTAGATTAACATGGCATCCCTGATCCCTAAAAAATTCTGCAATGGCCGTAGCGATAAATGCTCCCCGCACCCGGATCAACGGCAGATGATCCGAAGTTGCCACAACAATCACCGAACGCTTGAGGCCCTCTTCGCCGAGTTCTTTTTCAATAAACTCATTGACTTCGCGGCCGCGCTCGCCGATCAGCGCAATCACATTTACATCGGCGGCAGTCTTACGCGCAATCATCCCCAATAGGACGCTTTTCCCCACACCGGATCCGGCAAAAATGCCCATACGCTGGCCGCATCCAACGGTTAACAGACTGTTTATGGCCCGAATACCTAAATCCAATGGTTGTGATATGCGCTTGCGTGAAAGAGGGTTGATTGGAACGCCATAGAGTGGATATTCATTTTCAGCGATAATCGTTCCTTTGTTGTCAATCGGATTGCCGAGCCCATCAATTATTCGCCCCAAAAGCCCGAAACCCACTGGAATAACCGCTCTCTGCCGCCGGGCAATAATCGAGCAGCCCGGACCGATACCCCGAATTTCCTCCAGAGGTATCAGCATAACTTTGTTGTCGCGAAACCCCAGAACCTCGGCTGCAATTTTATGCGTATGGCCTTTGGTGTAAATATCACATACGGTCCCAAGCCTGGATACTGGACCCTGCGCTTCAATCACCAGACCAACGACGTTGGTCACTTTGCCGTAAGCCTGGATGGTACAGGTGGAATTCACACAGCAATGATATTTATCCAAGCTGAAAGTCGAAGCCATTCTCGCTTTTTAATTCTCCTGCGTTGGCTGTCCAAACTGGGTTTTGAATGTCTCTTCAATCGCTTGAAATTGCTTTTCGATGCGGGCGTCAATGTCTCCTCTATCCGTTTCAATCAGACAGCCCCCGCGCTGAATTGAATCAGCGGCTTCAAAACGAATATGATCAACATTGTCCAACATTTGGGAAAGCTGAGATTTGGTATCGTTGATGAATTGCAGATCTTCGGGATTTAATTTGATTTTAATTTTCGCGGGGTTTTCCACTCGACTCAAGGCCTCCCGGGCAACGCAAAGGACCGTCTCCCGGGTGGTCTTGACTTCGTGACAAACGATTTTTTTGGCAATCGCCAAGGCCAGCCGAACCACTTCTTTTTCAAGCTCTTGATAAATTTCTCGACGTATATTTTGAAGCTGAACAAGAGCCTGGTGAAGGCTGTTGATTACCGGATCCACTTTTTTGGTGCCGGATTCAAAACCAACCTTTTGACCTTCAGCAAAACCCTTCTGGAATGCATTTTCTTTAATCTCCTCAACGGAAGGCCCTTTTGGTTGCACCGGGGTTTCTTCCACGTCCGGAGTCGGTTTTCCAACTGCGCAATCCGTACCCGAATTTTTAAAATGTGATCGCTGAAATTCGCGGTTGGAGGTGAAACTGAGGCACTCATCTGATGGTTCATCCACCGGAATATTCGGGAAATAATGCAGGTGCAATCCGTCATGCAGCGCAGACGGTTGCTTTTTGAGTTGGTCAGGCAATGATATCATCTCCTCGGCGGCCGGCAATAATCAACTCCCCTTTGAGTTCCATCTCCTGAATAATATTGGTAATACTTTGTTGGGCATCGGTAACTTCCTTCATTCGGACCGGTCCCATATCTTCTATCTCTTCTTTAAGCATCTCCCCGGCGCGCTCTGACATATTCTTGAAAATCTTTTCCTTAACTTCCTCGGAAGCGGCTTTAAGCGCAATGGCCAGTTCCATGGTTTCAATCTTGCGCAGCAGCTTCTGTACGCCGCGGTCATCAACCAAAATAATATCTTCAAACACGAACATACGTTGTTTAATTTGAGAGGCCAATTCCATATCAACTTCTTCGAGCTCACTTAGGATCAATTCGCTTGAAATCTCATCGGTCTGGTTTAAGATTTCAGCCAAAAGATCAACCCCGCCGGTTACCTTGGCGATAGCGCTATTCCTGGTTTTTAAAATGTCCTTCAGAATGTCATTGACTTCGTCTATGGTGACAGATGTGACTTTGTCTAAATTCACGATACGGATGGCTACCTCTGTTTTAATTTCATCCGGTAGCTTGGCGATCACATCACTGGCCGTATTTGTTTCGAGATGAACCAAAATAATGGCAATTGTTTGGGGTTGCTCTTCTTTTATCAGATCATATATTTCATCGGCGCTTAAAGCGTTGATGGCCTTCAATCCGCCGGGTCCTTCATCCAAATCATCAGAATGGGTTTTGCCTTTAGCATTCATTTTTGGAGAAAGCTTGCTCCAATTTGATCGATACCGTTGGGCGACAGCAGCAAATTCTCTGGCGACTTGCTCAACGACATCGGGGGAAATGGTGCGAATTTTGGATAGATGATTATTAATGACCTCTTTTTCCGACTCGTTTAGCCGCGCAAGCAACGTATTTGCCAGCGGTTTGCCCAAAGCGTGAATCAAAATGGCCGCTTTTACCGGGCCTGCTATTCTTTTTGGATCCATTTGCATCTAAAAGATTATTTACTAATTACTCTTTAAGCCAGTCACGCACGGCACCGACCGATGCTTCGCTGTCACTGGCAACCAATTGAGATACCTGATCTTTAAACGTCAATCGTTTCGGATCAGCGCCGTAATCCTCTTCGAGTTCACCGACCGTTTTGGGGAGCTGATCTAAAATTTCCGCATCCGCGCCCGTGTGAGCTGTCAGCCACCTGATCAGCGGCTTAACAACAAAGATAAAGGTTAAAATCAAAAACAGACCCAGAAACGTATATTTAAAGTAGGGTTTATAGTTTTTCAGTTTGGACAACCAGCTTTCAATCACCGAATTCGTTTCAGACTCTCCGATTTTAGCGGTTTCAAAGGGGATATTCACTACTTCGACTTTATCACCTCTATCGGCAACAAAATTCACCGCACTTTTAACAAGATTTTCGATCTTGGTCAGCTCTTCAGCCGACCGGGGGACATAGGTCCATTCCGTTTGGCCATTTTCTTTTGAATTTGATTGATAGGTGCCGTCGACCAGCACGGCGACCGAAATTCGTTCCATTGTGCCGACCGGTTCCAAGGTGCGACTGGTCAGTTTGCCGATCTCGTAGTTAACGGTGCGATCTTGCTTTGCAAAAGTCGCGTTTTCACCGTTAGTCGATTTATTTTGTGCAGGGCTTGACTCGGGCAGATTGGATTGGATGCCCGGAATTCCCTGGGGAATGGTATCAGGTTCCCGGGTGGTTTCATTAAACATCTGTTCGCTGCGAACGACCTGATTTTCCGGAAGATAGCGTTCTTCGGTCATTTCATGTTGCTTGAAATCCAGGGCACAGGATACGCGAACGATGGCCCGATTGGCTCCCAGGGCTTTTTCAAGCATGGTCAGCACCTGGTTTTCCAGCTTACGTTCGACTTTGGCCTGGTAGTCGAGCTGATCCGAGCTCAAAGTAGCAACCCCCGATGAGTCGTTGTGGCCGGTTAGCAATCTCCCGCTGCTGTCGACAACGGTAACATTTTCAGGACTCATTCTGGACACACTGGAAGATACAAGATGCACAATTCCTTGAACCTGCTGTTGCGTCAGCCACTGCCCATGACGCAGTTTTAATACCACAGAAGCAGAAGCCGGTTCCTCTTCATCAATAAACAATGATTTTTCGGGCATCACAATATGCACCCGACAGCTTTCAACCTCTGCAAACCCGTTGATGGTTCTTACCAATTCGCCCTGAAGCGCTCTTTGATAGTTTACATTTTGCGCAAATTCGGTCATGCCGAGTTTTGTATCGTCAAAAAGCTCAAATCCAATGCTGCCGCCCTGGGGCAATCCCGCAGAGGCTAACTCCATGCGAGTCTCGTAAATGCGCTCCTGGGGAATGAGAATCGTGCTCCCGTTGGCCGAAAGGCGGTATGGAATTTTTTGCTCTTTCAGCCGATTCAAAATGACCCCCGCATCGTTGGCATCCAGATTCGAATACAAAGGATAAAACTCCGGTGTACCGGCCCAGTTCATTAAAAAAACAAACCCGGCAATGGAACCGGTCGCTAAAATCAAAAGTGCAATCCGTTTGCCGACACTGAGGCTTTTAAAAAGATTCTGCAGCTGTAATAATATTTGACGAAAGGGCATTATCTAACTCCGAAGTTAAGTTTGCATACGCATGATCGTTTCGTAAGCCGAAATGATTTTATTGCGGACCTGCATCAGGAGCTGAAAAGCCACATCTGCTTTCTCCAGAGCAATCATGGTTTCATGAATATTTTTTTGTTTACCCGCCGCCAAATTTTCTGCGGACTTATCGGCCTCCAGCTGGAGCTGATTCACTTCCTCAAGCGACTGTGCCAGCATATTGCCAAATGACATGGAATTCTGATCTTGTTTTTGTTTTTGTGCGGTATCCGGACCGATTAGGGCATCAAGCCCTTCTGGAAAGGTTACTTCATTCATGATTATTGTCCAATTTCCAGCGCCTTAAGCGCCATGTCTTTTGCGGATTGAATGGCGGTTACCCCAGCCTCATAACTTCGTGTAGCCGAGATCATATTCACCATTTCTTCCATCAGATTAATATTGGGCATCGCCACATAGCCTCTTTGATCGGCGTCAGGATGATTTGGGTCATATTTCTCTATCGGCGGACGCGAATCTTCTACAATTCCGATTACCGCAACTTCTTTTTGGAATTCTTTCTGACGGTTGCGCAACATTTCGCGAAATGTAGATCCAGGTGCCTGAGCAGCGAAAATCGGATCTTTTCTGCGATAAGGTCCTCCCGTTTTGGTGTGAGTCGTGTTTATGTTCGCCAAATTTGCCGAAATTAAATTCATGCGCAGTCGCTGAGCAGCAAGCCCTGAAGAGCTGATATTCAATGCATCAAAGAAATCCATAGTTACCTCGTTCCTCCTTGAATACTATTTATAAGTCCTTGAAATTTTTTCTTAATAATCTGGGCAGCAGTCCGATAAAGAATCGTGTTTTCAGCCAATTTCCCCATGGTCTTTTCAAGATCAACGGTATTCCCGTCTGCTCTTAAATTGAAGGGCGGCGGATCGGCGGCTTTAATTTTTACATCAGTTGAGAGCGAACGACGCCCGGCAAGATGTTGAGGCTGGGTGCGGACCAGTTTGATCGTTTCGGCAGAGCTGCCGTTTTTGCGAAGCTCATCTTCCATCACCACTTCAAATGCTTTGTAATTCGGTGTGTCGATATTGGCGATATTGGACGTGAGCACCTTGTGCTGCAATGCACCGATGTTCAGGGCCTTGTGCAGCGCAGAGATGGAGCTGTCAAATAAAGATTGTGTCGGCATTTTTCAAGATTCCCGTTTGTTATCAAATTCTTAGAGAAAATTTTGCGATTTTGTGGCCCATTTTTTGACCACGAAGAACACGAAGTTTACGAAAGGCCTTTTAAGAAATTTTTTAAACGTTTTTTTGTGTTATTCGCGTTCTTCGTGACCTTCGTGGATTTTACTCAAGTGTTCATTAAATCGAGCAAAATTCATACCAGCTGTTCCGTTTTTCAAATTGCAGGTTAACCGTAAAGATATAATAAATGATTCCAAGTAGTTTTAGTTTATTCATTTCTTCGTTTCTTTACATGCTCTAGGCAAAAGCTACCGGCAAGAGCCACAGGCCGCCTTTTGATCTTCAAGTTCCAGCTTGTATTCTTTTAGTTTGTTTCGCAGGGTGCGAATGCTAATTCCGAGAAGTTCGGCAGCACGGGTGCGATTGTCATTAACCTCTTGTAGCGTTTGGGTAATCAATTGTTTTTCCATCTCTCTAACGGTCATGCCGGATTTCATCGAAATAGTCGGTGAAGACGAACTTTCGGCATCAGCGGAATCTAAAAACAGGTGCTCCGGTAAAAGCCGGGAACCGTTGCCGATGAGTACCGCACGTTCAATGGTGTTTTCTAGCTCTCGAATATTACCCCGCCATTCATAGTTTGCCAGTTGTGTCAATGCTGCATCGGTTATTTTCATCAAATCGCGGTTATTCAAACGGCAATATTTTTCGATGAAATGCTCGACCAGCAGCGGGATATCCCCTCTACGCTCTCTTAAAGGGGGAATGGTTATTGGAACAACATTGATTCGATAATACAGATCCTCCCGAAATTTCCCCTTGTTGACCGCCTTCTTCAGGTCCACATTGCTGATGGCCACCACCCGGGCATTCATTGCAACCGGTCGGGTTCCGCCAATTCGATCGATTTCCCTTTCCTGCAGAACTCGCAGTAATTTAGCCTGCAACGGTGGTGTCATTTCACTGATCTCATCGAGCACCACCGTGCCGTATTTAGCCAATTCGAATTTGCCCATTTTGCGTCCGATCGCTCCGGTAAATGCACCTTTTTCATGACCGAAAAGCTCACTCTCTGCCAGCGTATCCGGCAAAGCTGCGCAGTTTACCGCAACATACGGCTCGTCTTTAAAGCCGCTATGCTCATGGATATAAGCAGCCAGTAGCTCTTTGCCGGTTCCGCTTTCACCCTGAATCAGAATGGTGGAGCGGCTGGTGGCAACACTTTCAGCCAGTTTTAAAATATCCAATAGCTTGGGGTCCTGAGTCACCAAAGTTTTGATAACTGCCTGAGTTCTCAAATTCGCGCTGGAAGCTTGCCGGTCCTCGCTTCCATTGTTGTTGTTTCCAAGTACTTTTTTAACTGTAGTTTCCAGGGTTTCAAAGGAAAACGGCTTTAAAAGGTAATCTGCTGCTCCGGCCTGCATCGCTTCAACGGCATTGTGGATTGAGCCATAGGCCGTGATCACAATTACCGGAATACCGGGTATTATTTTTTTAGCTGCTCCAAGAACTTCCATGCCTGACATTTCAGGCATTTTTAGATCGGTGATCACCAGGCTAATGGAATCTTTTTTTAATTTTAAAAGCGCTTCGGTACCGCTGCCGGCACTTTCAACAGTGAATCCGCTTCTGGTCAGCGCATGCGAAAGCGCGCTGCGCATCTCGGATTCGTCATCCACAATCAATATCGGCGCAAGGCCCATGTTAAAAGGCTCCGTTTTTATTCATCATTTCGGTTCCCTGCCCACAAAGGCAGCGTTACGATGCACCGCGTCCCCTCTTTCTGACGACTGGAAATATCGATGCTCCCTCCGTGCATTTTGATGATATTATGTACGATGGTCAGGCCCAAACCCGTACCCTTCTTACGAGTGGTGTAAAAAGGATCAAATATTTTTGGCAGATCGGCCGTTGCAATCCCGCAACCGTTATCCACTAAACGAACTTCAGCCCAACCTAAACCCTGTTGGTCGATGATTTTGTGAGTCGAAATATTCAGCCGGTCGCCGACATCCATAGCCTGAATGGCGTTTAATATAAGATTTAAAAATACCTGCTTAAGCAGTTCCAGATCGGCGCTGATAAACAATGTTTCATTGGTCAGCTCGGTGGTCACTTCAATTCCATCACGCGCATCAAATAAATGCCTGGCAAAAAACAGGGAATCTTTCAAAGCTTCATGAACATCCAGCACCTGCAGATCCAGATGCTGGTCGGGCCGGATGAAAAGCAGCAAATTGGAAACAATATTGTTTATGCTCTTTACGCCTGAAGATATATGCTCCGCCAGGGCCTTCAGATCCTCATATTCCTTCAGATCTTTTGTGAGCATCGTTGAAAACAGCTCGATACTGCCCAAAGGATTTCGAATATCATGGGCAATTCATCATTTTTTCCATTATTTGCGAATCGGGTTTTAACTTCTGTGGTTTTCTCGATAGCGTCGATATCGTTGGCATTAAGTTCTATATTTTTAAAACAGGCCGGTTTAAACACATGATCAAAGGATCTTCCCAGAACATCAAGCGCTTTAAAACCGGTAACCTGCTCGGCAAATCGATTAAAGGCTAAAATGCTGCCTTTGGAATCAAGAGCAACCACTCCTGCTGGAATGCTTTCAAAAATATAAGCAAAATGGCTGTTTTCAATCGATAAACTCTCTATATCCACATTTAATCCCGGCAACATGTCTTTTTGGAGAATGGTTATTTTATTTAACCTATAGATTTTGTTTAATATTTTTATTTAGACGTTCCGATTGATTTCGACTGGAGCAGTTAATCGACGCGCATGAATTGAGCAAATATCATGCCACAAAAAATCAGCAACCAGGGTGTTGCCTGATGACTTAAACTTCAGTTTGCAAAGTAATGATATGCTTTCTGAGCATCTGGTCGGCATTGAACTGAAAAGAGTCAACTATCTGAAATAATATTTAATTTTGTATCTGTCTCACGACAAGGGGAAATAAGTGAGCGAATTCAAAATCTGGGTGCCACGGAGAAAACAAAATTTTATCTGATTTCAGATAGTTCAATAACATTTTCAGCTCAAATTCTGTCAATTTTTCAAAGCTTTCACGTCACCTCTTTGACGCTGATTAGCGGGTAACGGATAAACAAAAATGGTACTGATCACCAAAAGAAGCTAATCCATGGACACAATTTTAATTTGAATTATTTCGGGATATTGCAGTTCTGATGAAGCCCACTTTACCGAAGGTGCTTGGTTTATAGAGCCTCATTGGCGTAATGGTTAAAGCTAGGGTTTTTTCTTTGCAGCTTTTCAACTACGCGGAAAGCAATTAAGGTGCTTTTCTTTAGAATTGGCCTCAAAACCCCATCTAGCGTCCGATAGCTGCGTTGCAGACCTCTTTAAAATGCTCACATACTTAAATGTATGCTGCGCTTTTTCATCGGCCTGCGCCTTGCTCTCGAACGCGATCTGACGTTTTAAAATCACTTCTAATCGATTTGATGCCAGAATCAGAGGGCAGAACATTGCTGGATTCGGTGACGTTTGATCTTTTCCACCAAAGTGGTTCGATTCAGCTGCAGCAACTTGGCCGCCTTATTTTTTACCCACTTGGTCTTTTCCAGGGACTGAAGAATCAAATCTTTTTCAAACTCGGTCACGGCGCTGTTTAAACAGATGCCGTCATCTGAGATTTCAAAGGATTGGGTTGCCCTCTGACCATTAATGTTCTTGAGCTCCTTTGGAAGATCATGGGCTAATATTTTACCGCAGCCTTTTAAAACCACCAGCCTTTCTATGACGTTACGAAGCTCCCGCACGTTTCCGGGCCACGAATAACTGACCATAAACTGCAGCGCTTCTTCCGAAATACCCTCCAGCTGTCTGTTGTTTTTTTGGTTGGACGTGTGCATGAAATAGGAAGCAAGATAGGGTATATCCGTTTTGCGGTCACGCAAAGCGGGAAGCCCGACGGGAATCACATAAAGCCGATAAAACAGGTCTTCTCGAAAATTGCCGCTCTTGACCTCTTCAGGTAGATCTCGATGGGTTGCGGCAATCACTCTGACATCAACTCTGAGTGTTTTTGCACCACCAACTTGTTCAAACTCACCTTCTTCTAATACTTTAAGAACTTTTACCTGCAGATCAGGACTCATATCTCCAATTTCATCCAGAAATATGGTTCCCCCATTGGCCAGCTCAAATTTTCCTGATTTGGAAACGGTTGCACCGGTGAATGCGCCCTTGACATGCCCGAATAATTCACTTTCAAGTAAATTCTCAGGTATTGCACCACAATTAATTGAAATAAAAGGCTTATTTTTTCTATTAGATTTTTGGTGAATCGCTTTGGCCACCAGACCTTTGCCGGTGCCGGTCTCGCCTGTAATGAGAATGGTACTGTCACAGTCGGATACTTTTTCAACGAGATTGAAAACCTCCCGCATTTTCTCGCTGCAACCAATGATGGCATTGTGCTGGCTTTCGGTATCCAGTTTTGCCAGGACTAAGGAATTTTTTATGAAGACATCTAAGTCATCGCTGATAAATTTACTGACGGCCAAGTCTTGCACCTTCTCCTCCTTATTAATGAATTGAAAAACAAGCCATAATCCGGCTCAGAAAATGAATTACAAATGATTATCGAATTTAGAGTAGATCGCTCGTTTAAGGTGTGATTAGGGACGAAGAACCGTTTAGCAATTTTCATGCCGCAAAGATGCGGCTCTTCTTCAAGAGATCGGATTTGAAAATTGTAAGTTAAACCGCCAGAAATGTGAGTTCAATATGAAGTAATTTAGAAAATTACCGGCTACAATATTTTGTGGACCATACCGGCAAAAACAAAAATCAGAGATAAATAAAAAATTGAAAAACAGAGCTGACCATGAATGATTCGCTTTGGCGCTGACTATGAGGATTGAACCGGCGACATGATCCGAGATAAAATTCTTGCAATTTGCAAAATTAACCCGGCCCTGAGAATTTAAGGCCGATAGCTAATAAACAAGCTAATTTCATTAAATTCTTTATGTATTTCAGCCATTATCGGTTCGATCGACTGGGATCTGATTCTCAAGCTATTCCAGGCTGTTTTATCCAGTGAAGGCATCTTATTGTCCCCTCCGTATCCGATATTGAGTGCTCTGCACAGGATATTGGCTAAATGGACAATAGCCGACTCAAGCGCAAATCGCCCGGCTTCACTTGGCTGGTGATGATGCAAAATAATACTGGTCAGCTTTGGCGGCAGGTTCCATTTTTCCGCCAGCAACTTGCCCACTTCGGGGTGGCTGTAACCTAAAACTCTTTCTTCTGCGGCAATCATCAAAACGTTTTTATCTTTAACACGATTAACGACCTGCGCGAATGCTTCCGGCAGAAAGATCATTTCCACTATTTTTCCAATATCATGCAAAAGACCCGCCACAAAAAGCTCTTCGACTTTGTCATAGCGCAGGTGATTGCCAAGGATTTTGGCACTCACCGCACAACCCAGCGAATGATCCCAGAATTGTTCCTGTCTGATGAGGCTGGTGTTTCTACGATTGGGGAAAAGATCAAAAACAGAGGTGGTTAAAAGCAGGTTGCGGATGGCATCGAACCCCAAAAGCACAATGGCGCCGGTTATGGTAGAGATCCGCTGGGGAAAGCCGTAAAAAGATGAGTTGACCAGCCTCAAAAGCCTGGCTGCCAACACCTGATCGTCGGTAATAATCCTGGCAAGATCCCGGGCGGAAGATTTGGGGTCGTTCACCAGCTCCGTTATTTTTAATACCGTTCTCGGCAGCGTGGGCAAATCTTCAACCCTGGCGATAATTCGGTTTAGATCAGGAGGGTTTGTTTTTAGCATCTGTGTCATTTAAGCTTTTCTGCAGCTGCCTTGCCGCGGCTTTCATAATTGTTTCCATCACCGGATCGTTGATTGTATCTTCAAATTTAGCTCTCAGTTCTTTCTCAATGGCTTCTTTGTTCTCCAGCTCAGTCTCGACAGCAAGTTTGCCACCCTCTTTGGTTTTTCCTTTAACGCTGACTTTATCGATCCCCCAAGTCTTAAGCATCCAGATTCGTTTCTTTGTCAAGGATGTATCTTTGTCCAGCAACAGCGAACCGGATTGGTTACGTACCGGTTCGGCTAAAATCATACCCGGCTTTAATTCATCTAACTTCAGACTCACCACAGCCACCTCAATCCCTCTTATTATGAGAAACAACTTTAATTCAATAAATTATATCATTCAAGCTTAATAAATCAACGCATCGGCCGATACTACTTAAAGGTTTAGGCAAACCATCTGGTTCT
>JARRJQ010000086.1:0-8570 GCA_037388985.1 Desulfobacterales bacterium
TTTGGCCTGGAGTGATCATGGCAATCTGTTCGGCGAGTTCCCCCAGTTTGAATCGTTGAATCTTATCTGCTTCGGATGGGATTTCAAATTCTGATTTCAAATCTTTGCCTTCGTAAAGGGCCTGTTTAAAATCGGTCAACCAGGGACCGGTGTGAAGGCCCAGCGCATCGACTCGGTTTTTGTTAATATTGATCTGGAATCGTTCCTGGATTGCAAACCCCAAACACGGGATACCGTGATCTAAGATGGCTGCGGAAACCTCAAATGCAGGCCCTTCAAATATGACTTCCTTAAAGGGATGCTTCACCGCTTTGCGCGATGGTTTAAATTCATTTTGACACAGGTATTCTCTGCTTAGCAAGTGATCCCCAAGCACTTCCGTCAAGTGGAGTGCTAACCGGTACCGGTAATTTCCAACCAAGTTCCAGGAGTAGGCGGCCAATTTACCTTCGACATTCCGGATAAATTGCAAAGGTCCATACAAATGCAGTATTTTTTCACGACCTAAAGAAATACGCAGGAGCCGGTCAAAACCGATAAAATGATCCATGTGGGTGTGGGTGACAAAGACATGGCTGATTTTAAGAATATCTTTGGGCGATAGCAGATGAATATCTCCGAGGTCGAATAAGATTGCCCGGTTTTCAAAAAGAAAGGGAATATAGAGTCCCGGGTCGTCAAACGGTCCGTTAATTAGACGGGGATGAAAACGCGGATGCATTATATGGGCAGGAATTTTTTAATTTGCTGATGGATGCTCAAATATATGTCTTCGTCGGATCCGAAAATATCCACCACATCTTTATGCTTAATCAGCTTTTCAATCACGAAGGCTGTTATAAACAAACTGATCACATTGGGCTGCGGAATCACATTGCGAATGGGTGCCACCTGATAGTCGATCTCAAAATCATCGGCACGTCCTAATTTCTCCAGACACTTCTTGATTTGTTCTTCGAGGGTATTTTTGTTTGTGGTTTCCACGAGGTTGGCATCAACGAGTTTCATCGCAATTGCATTGGCAAGCGGATCGATACAATCTTTAATCGCATTAATTGCGCGTTTGCGGCTATATTCCTTCTGAGATTCAATTTTGGATAGGATATTGGCCTCGCGGGTGCTTGTCCGAAATACCTTAGCCATGGTTTCACCTTCCGTTTGAAATGATTAAAGCAGCAATTGCGCTGGCATCATAATGGGTAACGAACTTATTTGCAAGGAAAATATTCATCTCAAGTTTTTCTCGGGATCTGTCGATATCTTTTATGATGAGCACAGCTTTAAATAAATATCCGGTTAAAAATCAAACCCCTTTGACACCGGTTGATGAAGCGGCCGATAGCAGAGATCATCTTGTAAACCACCTGCTGCAAAACGGTTATCTGACCGAAAAGCAGGTCGCTTATGCTCGCCGCGTCCAATCCAAACTGGAAGTTCCGCCGCCGTTGTTGCAGGTTATCAAGGAGCTGAAATTTATCACTGATGAGCAAATTAAAGAAGCGATCCGAAAACATCGGGTATCCATGCGAATCGGCAGTTTTCTGGTGGAGCTCGGGCATATCGACGTATCCGATTTACAAACCGCTCTCCGGATCCAGGCAGATGAAAAATCAAAACGAAAACTTGGCGAGATCCTTGTTGAGCATCAGCTCATTGAGGAGCGGGTTCTGGTGGAGACCCTTTCTTTACAGCTGGAGGCACCTTTTTTGGAGCCAACCTGGGACACCATCGATCACAAACTTTTTGCCAAAGTTCCGCTGAAATGGTATGAGGCGCACCATTTACTGCCCATTCGGGCGGATGGCATGGCTATCATTGTAGCCTTTGCCGATCCGCTGGATCAAAATGAGTTACAGGCTGCTCGCCAGGTATTTGGAGAAAATATCATCCCAGCCATCGCGTGTAAAAGCGCCATCAGAGAAGTGGTGATGAAAGCCCAGCGCCGGGAAATGAAAAAGCAGATCTCGGCGATGGATGAAAAGTTTATTGTCAAGCTGGTCGAAGATATTATCCTGGCTGCCATTCAGAGAGATGCAAGCGATATCCATATCGAACCTTTAAACGATCATCTGCGTGTCCGCTTTAGGCAGGACGGCGTTTTAACCCACTTTGATGAGTTTGCAGCCGAAACGGCACCGGCCGTTGCCAGTCGTATTAAAGTGCTTTGCGAACTCGATATCACCGAAAAACGCCGGCATCAAGGCGGCCGGTTCTTTTTTGACCATCCTGATGGGCAACTGGACTTGCGAGCATCCTTCTACGTCACGGTCCACGGGGAAAAAATTGTTCTGCGGCTTTTGAATCGCCACAGCCAGCTGCGTAAAGTTGAAGATATCGGGATGTCCGGGCGCATGTTGCAACGATTCTTGGAAGAAGCCCTGGATCTGCCCAGCGGTGTGCTGCTGTTTTCGGGGCCCACCGGTTCGGGAAAAACAACCACCGTCTATAGTTGCCTTCACCATATTATCAATCCACAGATGAGCATCATTACTGCTGAAGAGCCGGTTGAATATGTCATCGATGGGATATCTCAGTGCTCGATCAATCCAAAAATAGGTCTTACTTACGAAGAAACGCTGCGCCATATCCTGCGCCAAGATCCGGATGTCATCGTCATCGGTGAAATCCGCGATAATTTTTCCGCAAAAGTCGCCGTCCAGGCAGCATTAACGGGCCACAAGGTTTTGACAACCTTTCATACCGAAGACAGCGTCGGCGGGCTGATTCGGTTACTGAATATGAATATTGAGGCATTTATGATTTCTTCAACAGTGGTCAGTGTCATGTCTCAGCGGCTGTTGCGGAGAATATGCCCGCTTTGCAATGAGCCGTACAACCCCACATCTCGTGAGCTTCAAAGAATCGGCTATGGGCCAAAGGATATCGCCGGAGCTCAGTTCCAAAAAGGCCGTGGGTGCCTGAACTGCGAGCATAGCGGCTACAAAGGGCGCGTCGGTATCTTTGAGTTGCTGATTATGGATGAATTCATTCGGGATGCTGTTCTGGAGCGTAAGCCGAGTAAAGAGCTGCGTCGGATCAGTATTGAATCCTCAGGCCTAATCACGCTTTTGGAGGATGGCATCATCAAGGCGGCCGAAGGGGTTACCACCCTCGATGAATTGCTGCGCAGTCTTCCGCGGCTGCAAACCCCAAGGCCCATGGCCAAGCTGAGACGGTTGATCGGAGGTTAGCATTGGATGCAAAAAGCTCCCTAATTGGAATGATCGACAATTTTCTCACATCAAAAAATGTGAAGCTTCCCGCCTTTAATGCGACGGCCCATCGAATTCAGAAGGAGATCGCAAAAGAGGAACCCGATTCCCGCCTGATTGAGAAATTAATTGTCAGCGACCAATCCCTGACCGGAGAGGTGTTGCGTGTTTCAAACTCTTCATTTTACAGAGGTCTCACTCAGGTCACAACTGTCAGAGATGCCATTATTCGTTTAGGCATCAAAGAAGTTTCCAGCATCGTCACCCTGGTGACCCTTCAGCACAATTTCAAGTCGAAAAACCCAAGCATCCAAAAAATTATGGGGAAACTCTGGCGGCATTCAGTCGGGTGTGCCATTGGCGCCAATTGGTTGGCCAAGCAAACCGGCTTTCAGAATCTGGCTCATGAAGCTTTCATTGCCGGCCTGCTTCATGATGTCGGCAAATTGCTCATCCTAAAAGTGATCGATGATCTGAGAGCCTCGGGGCATATTGCAAACCCACCATCGGATAAGTTACTGGATGAGGTCATGCACAATTTGCATACCGACCGGGGATATGCACTTATGGTTCACTGGAACCTTCCTGAAGAATACTGTCAGATCGCCAGGGATCATCATATCGAAGATTTTGATTGCAGTAATGTTTTGATCGTGTTGGTCCGGCTGGCCGATCACATGTGTCATAAAATCGGTATTGGTTTATGGAAAGACCCGTCACTGGTTCTTATGGCAACCCCTGAAGCGAAGCAACTCCAATTATCTGAAATGGACCTGGCCCGCCTGGAGGTCCGCCTGGAAGATTCTCAGGTTTTTGCTGGATGATATCTGTCTCAGGTTTCAGAGTTCAGGTGTCAGGAATCAAAGCCTCAGGCTTCAGTGCTGCAAATTCTGACACCTCGTATGAGACTCCACGTAGTCCAACAGAGAACCGCAGAATTTCGAGGGATGGTTTCGCTTAGCTCAATCCTTTTATGAAAATAGACAGAATACATTCCTTCGACATTCGAAATTCATTGTTCGGTATTCGATATTCGTTTTTTGCAAACCCCACAGAGCCAGAGTTTCTTTTTCGATCAGATATCCCACTTTCACGGGAAGCGGCAGCGCTGAACGCTGACACCTTGACCATCGCGAGTTGTTTTATATTTGGAAAGGTTTATCCTATACTGCATCTTCGACAATGAGCTGAATGGCTTTATTATTATTCCACCGGTTCCAGCGCAGTCGAAAGGCGATGCGCGCAAAGGACGTCCGGGTCTGCACCGGGCCTGTGGCATTAAACCGAATGGCGGAGATCGGTTTTGCGTCCGCGGGGGTATCCTGGATCAGCACCATTTTGCGATGATTTCTGCCCACCATTTTAGATGATACAACCTTGACGTTTTGAGCTGCAAATACGGGCTCTGGATTTCCGGTGCCAAAAGGGCTTAACTTTTCAATTTCGTCGATCAGATTCTCTGTTATATCGGCTAATTCGATTTCAGCGTCAATGATCAGTTTGGGAATCCAGTCTTCAGGACAAGTCATTTGGGCAACCGCTTTTTCGAATGCATCCTGAAATTCACCTACTTTATCGGCTCTGATGGTCAATCCGGCCGCCATGGAATGGCCGCCAAAATCCTTCAGGCAATGTTGACAGGATTGCAGTGCGCTGAATAAATCAATACCGGGGATGCTTCTTGCGGATCCCTTGCCCAAATTGCCTTTCATCGCAACCAGCGCAACCGGCCGAAAATATCTTTCCGCAATACGGGATGCCACAATACCCAGAACACCCTGATGCCACTTGGAATCCCAGCGCACCAGAGTCCTTTTTTTAAGCTGTTCCGGGTGGTGCTCAAAATCAGAAAGAATGTCGTTTAGAATCACCTTTTCCTGTTCCTGGCGCCGATCATTTAATCCATTCAGAGATTGGGCCAGTTGCCTGGCGGTGGCAATGTTGTCGGTCATCAACAATTTTAATGCAATGGATGCATGATCCATTCGCCCCGCAGCATTCAATCGGGGAACCAGTTTGAAAGCAACGTCTTCGGCATCCAACATTTGATCGGCAATCCCCGCCACCTCACGGAGTGCGCTGATACCGGGTCGCAGGGCGGAACGAATAAGGTTTATACCCGTTTTTGAAAAAATCCGATTTTCATCGACAAGCGGGACCATATCGCCGATGGTGCCCAGAGCGACGAGATCACAAAGATTTTTCAGGTTCGGTTCAGGGCGGTGGTTCCAAAAATTCTGCTCTCTCAAATATTTCCTCAAACAGATGATAAGCGCAAAAGCCACGCCTACTCCGGCCAGCATTTCCATGCCGGCCGAGCAATCATGGCGTTTGGGATTGAGTACGGCCACGGCCGGCGGGATATTTTTAGAGATGCTATGATGGTCGGTAACAATCACATCGATCCCCGTATTGCGGGCAGTGTAAATTGCATCATGACTGCCGGAGCCGCAATCGACTGTAATAATCAACCGGATTCCGTTGGGTAGAGCTTGCTCGCGGATATGATGCGCCTGAAGGCTATATCCTTCTTCTATGCGATGAGGGATGTAATCATACACCCGGGCACCGATGGTGTGAAAAAAATCCAAAAGCACAGCAGCTGCGGTAATACCGTCAGCATCGTAATCGGCAAAGATTAATATTTTTTCGTTTTCGGCAATTGCCCGGTAGATACGCTTTACAGCGACTTCCATGTCTTTGATGGCATATGGCGGACGTATCTTGCTCAATGATGGTGTCATAAAGTTTGAGGCCTGCCGGGCAGATGTCAGGTTGCGGTTGCTAAGGACAATTGCAGTAACCGGATGGCAATCCAGGTCATCACTCAACTTTTTTACAGCATCGGCATTCGGCCGCATGATTTGCCACTTTTTATCCATTGACGGCCATATACCGTATAACAATAAATTGGACAACCTGAATTTGACAAAGAGAGCTTGGAGGTTTTTTATTGCAAATAAATGAGATGTGGTTATTATTTTTAACAGTTCTCCTTTGTGCACATGAATATGAAATCAAAAAGATTTTGACAACAATAAAACAGCACTACCGGGTGGATCGCAGGAAAATCGCCTTTATAAAATTTATTTTAGAAGGCTATGATGGTATGGCTATGATGAAAACGATGGACCCGGTCAAGGGAATTATTACACTTCACATCTCTCCGGGTTGTGAAAAACACGTAAAAGCCATTTTGCAGGATCTTAAAGAAAACATCCTTATGCAAGACGTTGGTGCCATCCCGTCTAAACGGGATTAAAAGGTCCTATTCTGAAGTGTCTGACTGAGCGTTGACATAAATCTAAATGTTTCGCATGCGTCCAAAATATTTGTATCTTTACACCATGGGTTGCCAGATGAATGTATACGATTCAGAGCAGATCCTCATGCAGCTGGCGACCTTAGGCTATGAACAGACCGAATCGATGGCCAAAGCCGATGTGATCATGATCAACACCTGTACGGTGCGTGCCAAGGCCGAACAAAAAGCTTTCAGCTTGCTGGGTCGGCTTGGAAGGATGAAGCGCAATAAAAGAAGACTGATTATCGGTGTTGGCGGTTGTGTGGCGCAGCAAGAAGGCGAAAAAATTTTGGAACGCATGCCTTTTGTCGATCTTGTTTTTGGCACACAGGCCATTGACAGGCTTCCGCGCCTCATTCGACAGATTGAAACCAGGCGATGCCGCATCGTTGATGTCCGTATGCATGAATCACCAAATATCCCCGAATTTCTCAACGAGCCACCGGCTGAAAGTCAGGTCTCCAAATTCGTTACGATCATGCGGGGTTGTGATAACTTTTGTGCTTACTGCGTGGTTCCCTTTGTTCGCGGAAGAGAATCCAGCCGCAGGCCGGAAAGTATCATTCGCGAAATTCGTGCTTTGATTGATAATGGTGTAAGGGAAGTCACGCTATTGGGGCAAAACGTCAACAGCTATGGCAAAAAGCAGCACATGAGCAGCTTTGCTGAGCTCTTATCGAAAATCAATGAAATTGATGGGCTTTTAAGAATACGATTTACGACATCCCACCCCAAGGATTTAAGCCCGGATCTTATCGCTGCTTTCAAAAGTCTCGATAAATTGTGCTCCCATATTCATTTGCCGGTTCAATCAGGTTCAAACCGAATTTTGAAGCGAATGAACCGCAGGTACACCAGGGAGCAGTACCTTGACAAAGTGGCCAAACTGCGGGATACTTGTCCACAAATAGCCATCACATCAGATATTATCGTTGGTTTCCCTGGAGAAACCGATGGCGATTTTGAACAAACGTTGGGGCTGGTTAAAACAGTTGAATTTGACGGGCTGTTTGCCTTTCAATATTCTGATCGCCCACATGCGCCGGCGGCCAAACTGCCTGATAAAATTACGGAGCGGGTAAAGGGCAAGCGACTGCAGATCCTTCTGGATTTGCAGCAGCAATATACTATACAAAAAAATCAAGCATTGGTCGGATCTACCCAGCTGGTTCTGACCGACGGTTTAAGCAAAAAGCAGGTAGCCGAACCAACCGATACCGGCGGCCAAACATTGCAGTGGACGGGCCGCACGTTCACCAACAAAATCGTCAATTTTTCTCTGGAGAAGCCCCCGATTTATAACGAAAGTTTAGCCGGCAGGTTAATTGACGTGCGCATTGATAAAGCCCTCTCGCATTCTTTGTTTGGCACAGCGACAAACCTCGAACCCTCGGTTGGCGGGTTGAAAGGAGTTGAAAATTATGCTGCATAAAGTGAGCATTGCAGGTTTGACAATGGATCCGGCCTCGAACACGCCGATTATCATATTGAAGTCCGAAAAAAGCAATCAGGCTATCCCAATCTGGATTGGATTGCTCGAAGCGACTTCGATTGCTTCGGCCCTTCAAAATATTAAATATGAGCGCCCGATGACTCACGATCTTTTTAAAAATTTTACAGAGCTTTTGGACATCTCGATTTCAAAAATTGAAGTATGCGATTTAAAGGACAACACCTTTTATGCAAAAATCTATTTTATTTCCAAAGATGGAAATTTTGAAATGGATGCCCGACCCAGCGATGCCATCGCTTTGGCACTGAGATTTGATGCACCCATCTTTGTGGCTGATGAAATAATGCAAAAATCAAAAATGGGAGATGGCGAAGCAGAAATTTCAGATACCAGCGAAGAAGGAAAAAAATGGGCCGACTATCTGGAAAGCCTTTCTCCGGAAGATTTCGGCAAGTTCAAAATATAGGAGTTAAATCGAACTGCAACTATAAGCTATCTCAAAAATGCATCTTTTAGCGTGATTGGGGATACCTGAGCGCCGCAAGCTTTGCTGCGGCGTTTTTTTATTCGTTACATCAGAAAATTTTAAAAAATAAGCGAT
>JARRJQ010000087.1:0-8566 GCA_037388985.1 Desulfobacterales bacterium
CGAGAATTTTGGAGTGAGCCTTACAGCTTGTAAAGCAGATCGATATATCTCTCCAACAAATTGCCCACAAGACTGCGAACCGGTAAATGCGCAGCCATCCCATAAATCGGTGCCATTTTTCCAATTCCAGCACGCTCTTCACGGACAGCATCAACACCGGATTTTAAATCCTCGATAAAGCGTTCGGCCACACCCGGCTGAGTGTGTCGGAGCGTAACGCAAATATGGACACAGGGAGGATGGTGAAGGCCGTTTAAGCTCCACTTTCGGGTAGCCATATAATCCATCACCTCGTAAATATCTAAGGTTTTGGAACCGAAAGCAATGACCCAGAGGGGATCACCCAATATGTGCAGATCGGAAATTTCATGAATCCCCTTTTTTATTTTTGAGGCCGTATCCAGAATTTTTCGGCTGGCCGCCTGATAACCGTTTTTACCGATTTTAATCATCGCCGCCCAGCAGGCGGCACTCAGCGCTCCGGGACGGCTGCCAGCAAATGTGGGCGAAAAATAAAGACCGCCGGGCCAATCAGTTGAAGTAAAATACTGATATCGGCGCAATGCCAGTCCCCGATATAAAATAACAGATGTGCCTTTGGGCGCATACCCGTATTTATGGGTATCGGCGGAAATTGAGGTCACTCCCGGCAATCTGAAATCATACGGCGGTACGGCATAGCCGAGCTTTTCTGCCCACGGCAATACGAACGCCCCCAGACAGGCATCGGTATGGAACCCGATTGTTTTCTCTCGGGCCAGCTCTGACAGTTCCTCAATCGGATCGATCATTCCGTGAGGAAAGGAAGGCGCTGATCCGACGATGACCACCGTATTGCGCGTAATGGCCTTGCGGGCTGCAACCACATCGGCTCTGTAATCCGTATCCACAGGAATATGTTTGAGTTTGATCTTAAAGTAGGCCGCCGCCTTTTCAAATGCAGCATGCGCAGTGACCGGAACGATCATTTCAGGCTGTGTGATCTTCTTTTGATCTCTGGCCCAATCCCGGTAGGTCTTCATCGCCAGCAGAATACTTTCGGTTCCACCCGATGTCACTACTCCACAAATTTGCTGATTGGCATCCGATCGGTCGGCGGGCGGATCGGCACCCAGCATCTTAGCGGTCATGGCTGTGATCTCAGATTCGTATTTAGCGCTGCTCGGCCACAAATCGGTGTGCAGTGGATTGCTTTGAGAATTCATCGCGTAGACCCGATTTAAAAAATCAATATGATCGCCATCTCCGTGGTACACCGCACCTGACGCGTATCCCTCTTTCCACCTGACTCGCTCCAGCTCCGCAATGGCCTCCATTTCATTTAATATTTCTGATGGATGGCGTCCCTGATCTGGAATTTCAGCATAGGTATCAAATTTTCCCCGGTAAGGTTTTACAAATGCCTCCAGATCATCCATTAGCGTTTCATATTCTTGTTCAACCTTTTGCTTCACAGCGGGCAGGTTTTTAATGCGGTCATAAAGCCAGCTGACGATGCGGGGATTCATTTTTGAAATAAAACTGCCTTTTATTTTCTCAATATCCATGAATCCTCCCCAGATCCATTGTACGGTAAAACATAGCGGCCGCTATGTTTTTAAACACCGGGCCAGCGCTTTCAGGTTGTTGGATTAAGGCGTTTGAAGATGCCTTTGTTCTTTTTATAGAATTCTAAAAATTCGCGGTATAATTTATCATAGATGCTGCGGTTTGCCGGATCCGGCTTATAGGTGTTGGCAATTTGAACGCAATTTGAAATGTCGTTGACCGAAAGGTATCCCAGGGAAACCGAAGCCAAAAATGCAGCTCCACGCAAGTTCGCCTGGATCGGATCTTTAACCTGCTTGATCGTACGATTGAAAACATCGGCAAAAATTTGGCACCATACATTGGAGTTGGCACCACCGCCGATCATATGGATCGGATCCAGCCGTCGTTTAATGAACTTTTCTACATACGCCAGCAACCACCTGGAATTATAAGCCACACCTTCGAAAATCGCTCTAACCAGGTGCTCACGGGTAGTGCTCAACGAAAGATTGAAAATACCCGAACGAATCGAATCGTTTTCGACCGGCGTGCGCTCACCATACAGCCAGGGCATGAAAATCACGTTATTGCTTCCGGCGGCTGACCTTTGAGCGATCGCGTCGAAAATTTTATAAACATTTGCAGAATTAAACTCATCCTGAAGCTGATCCTTGCGGTCTAAAATTTTGTCCTTTAGAAAGTTCAGGCACGCACCGGCCGTTTCCTGCTCATTGGCGATAAAATACCGCCCAGGAATCGATGAGGGCAAAGTGGCCATGTTATGCAACAGATCGGTTTTTTTAAACGGCACATGACAGGTGATCCAAGACGAGGTTCCGACATAAAGATGCCCCTGGAAATCTCTGATTGCACCTGAGCCGAGGGCGGCGCTGGAGATATCATGAGTTCCCGCAATGACGGGAATATTCTCCTTTAGTCCCAATTCTTGCGCGACTTCTTTTTTAATCGGACCCAGTATGTCGACGGCACGCTTGAGCTCGGGAAATTTTTTACGCGAAAGTCCGCACATCTCGATAAGCCGGTCATCGTATTTAATTTTGGCCAGATCGCGATTATCGGTTATCCAATGCAGTGCAATTGAGTCGAACGAGGCATTAAACCTGCCACAGAACTTGAAATTGAGATAGTCTTTGGGCTCCAGAAACTTGTAGGCCTGCTGGTAAAGTTGAGGGCATTCATTCTTTATAAACAGGATATGGGCAAGCGAATCTTTGCCGGCATGTCCCGGAGCACCGCCAGTCAGGCTGAGCCAGCGCCTGAGCTTCCTGATACCGTAACCGGCAATGTTAACCAAACCGTTTGTCACTTGTTTAACATATCGACTTCCCCGAGTATCCATCCAGATGATGGCATTGCCTAAAGCATGGCCGTCTTTGTCGACGGTCACCGTACCTGACCATTGGGTGGTACAACTTACACAGACGATATCCTGGACGGGAACCCATTTTTTCCTGAGAACTCCTCGGGCGGTGTTCATAACGGCCCGCCACCATTGCTCCGGTCTTTGCTCGGCCCCCCCGTTTGGCAGAATCAGCAGATCGACGTTTTCAAATTCGCAGGCGATCACCTCGCCGCGGGTGGAAACCAGTGCGGTTTTGGGCCCTGAAGTTCCAAGGTCAATCGTCAGAATATATTTATCAGAGGTGGCGGTCACTTTAGGTGGAAAATTGCATGCGGAGGTTAATCGTCTTGACGCGTCAAAAGATCAATTAAATGAATTCGATCCCATTATCGGCCCGCGGCCTGAACCGGCTGACGGATCATAGTTGCTTCCAGCTTGAGCTTTTGCTTGCGCACACGGTTGAATTTATCCTCAATCGCCAAAAAAGCATCCACGACCTGCGGATCGAAATGTTTGGATCTTAGCAGGATGATCATGTTCTTGGCTTTTTCGTGGGAATAAGCTTCTTTGTAAAACCGTTTGGTCGTCAGCGCATCATAGACATCAACCAAGGCAATGATCCGAGCCGACAAAGGGATTGCTTTCCCTTTTAGCCCCCGGGGGTAACCGGATCCATCCCATTTCTCATGGTGATTAAAAGCGATTTGCCGGCCCATTGCTAGAAAAGATTTGCCCTCGATCTGCGATTCGATGGCCTTTAACGCGTTGCCGCCCATGACGGTATGACGCTTGATGATATTAAACTCTTCATCTGTGAGTTCGGCGGGCTTTAGCAACAATGCGTCCGGGGTGCCGACTTTTCCAATATCATGTAAAATCGAAGATTGGTAAATGTCGTCAATGTATTGCTGATCAATGGTGTCACTGAATTTGGGATTCTTGGACAATTCAACCGCCAGAATCCTGGCATAATCCCGAATTCTTTCGAGGTGGGTCCCGGTACCTTCATCGCGGTATTCGGCAAGCTTGGCAAGGCCTAAAATTGTTGCGGCTCGCGCCTCCTGTATCTTGCGGTAGGATTCGATTAAATCAAGCTCCATTTTCTTTTTTTCGGTTCTGTCCCGCAAAACACCGCGATATCCGATCGGCACCCCTCTTGAGTCCCGGAGTAAAGAAACCGACGCTTCAATATAAGAGGCGGCCGCGTTGATATTGAATTCACAGTCAAACGCTTTCACCGGCTTGCCGGTTTTGCGGCATTGCAAAAAAGTTGTATACACCCGGTCGGCATTCTCATCGTCCATAAAATCCCAAAAATTCATAAACCGCAGATCTATTTTAGGAACGCCTAATATTTTGCTCAATGCGTCATTTGCAAAAACGAAATACCCCTCAAAATCGACTTCGTAGTAACCTTCTTCGATGCTTTCTAAAATGGTTCGGTATTTTTCCTCACTGGCTTTTAAAGCCTTCTCTGCCTTTTTGCGCTCATTAATTGTAAACTGCACGTGAGAGCCAAAAATCAAAAACAGACAAAATACAATTAATCGGGGCCAGACTTCACTGATATTGGGCCCGAATAATTCTTGATAAAAGCTGATTTCCTCAGGAGAAAAAACGTTAAGCAAAGATTCCAGAGCCCAGTATAAAGCCCCCAGGAAAATTCCGGTCAGAACCATATAATCGGCCATGTCAATCCGATTTTTCAAGAGCTTTTTGAGCTTATTCATGGCTTCGCTTCCTGAAGAAACTTCAAATCGAAAATGGTTTTGAAAACCTAACCATGTTGACGTAAAGGACTCGCTTTGATAAAATTTTAATTAGCGGGTTATTTCACCATCGTTTGCCGAGCATAATTTCCATTCTAACAAAGAGGTTGTATAATGAATGCAAGAATTAAGCAATACATACTGATCGCACTTGCAGCGGGCGCACTGTATTTCCTGGCGAATAATCATTTCATATTTTATGGCAGCCACGTCTATCTGTTAAAGAAAACCTCTCTGCACCTAAATTATACTTTTTACAGCTTAAAGGAAAAAAACCGGCGAATATCATGGAAATCGACACCCTCCGCGAAGCCGGTATCGGCGATCTTCTCGTCAAATTGGGCATCATAAATGAGGAGCAAAAGAGCCAGCTGGAGGATGAATATTCCTATTAGAAGCCGATCTCAAAAAGGCATTTAACGTTGCATGGTAAAGTTTTATACCTATAAAAAGTACTTCCAAAAACAAGTGCGCTAAAGTTAGAAGTGCCTAAAGTGCCTAAAATGATCTAAAATGCCTAAAGTTGAGGAATTCAATCATATTTATAATAAAAGATAGAGCATAGCGAAACCATAAATTTAGGCATTTTAGCTCATTTTTAATTTTAGCGCACTTCTAACTTTAGAGCGCCTTTGGAACTTTTCTTCTCTGCCTTCCAAGATGAACTGCTGATTTTGAGAATAATTTGAGCGGTCAATGACCCTGATCGGCCAGCGCATTTAACTCGAGTGTAATGGGTCTATCCTCTTCACTGCTCCCGGTAAAGCGGATGGGTCCGGGCCTTCGATAATGGTCCGTATCCGATTCCACCGCGAGCCATCGCTTTCTGTTTGCTTCAAGCACTTGATGCGCAATTGAATTGACATCAACGATGCTTTTTTCCAAAACCAGCGCCAGTTTGCCCTTGCGCTCTTCCAGATGCATCAGCGGCGCAATTGGAATGCCGATAGGCTCCCATGTTGAAAAATCTTTTTCTAGATTTCGAATCGCCGCCATCTGTCCGGTGGCGCCGTTGGCAATCAGGCTAAATACAGTCCATCCCAGATTATAGGTATAGATACAGTCAAATCGCGTCGGATCATTTCCCCTTCCGTCATAACCGTAAAAATGAATTTGGGTTTTAAACGAAGGCACCGATTTTCGATAAATTTTATCAACAGCCGGCGGAACCTTACCATCTGTTTTTATCAGTCCGCCTTCCACCAAAGCCTGTTTTAACGTTTTTACCGACATAATGGAAGTTTTTCTGAGCAGCAATTCTGCCGACCCGTAATTTTCAAACAACAGGGGGCCGAATGCATCCGGATCCAGACCGGCTTGCTTTAGTGTTTTCTGATAATATTTTTGTTTAATCCCAAGACGGTAACGCCCTTCTTCTTTCAGGAGGTTGAGGTAATCCTTGACGAGATCCATCAACACTTTTTCAGTTTCGACCTGCGAAAACGGAAAATTACCGTGGCTGTCTCTTTCCATTAACAACCCCTCCTGAAAAAAAGACGGGATGTCGTTAAACAGGTCATCATCGTGGGTATTCCATAGCTTATATGCGGAATCTTCCCTAGAACGCTGGGCCAGCCGCCGCAAATATTCCAGCTTGTCTTCCAGCAGAACAAAGGCGGTATGAAACTCTTTGTCGTGGGTTTGATTGTACTCGGCGATGATGGTATTTAGTTTGATAATAAAAACCTGAATCTCGTTAATAAATTCCAGAACACCCTCGGGGATGATGATCACGCCGTAATTTTTGCCGACTGCAGCACGCTGCAAAATTCCTTCACAGATAATGCGCGAGAGGTGTCTCAGGGTCATGCCGTAAGCATGATAATCAATTTTGCCTTCCCTGCGGGCCTTTTCAATTCGGCTCTTATCGACGTAATCCGCAAGATCCTCACCGATCAGCGTCAGATTCGCATGCGTCTGTAAAGCAACTTCAAGAGCCAGGTGGCTGGCCACCCGACCCATGACTTTGCAGATATGCCAGTATTTAACATCCGAGCTGCTGTCGGTACACAGATTGCCGATGGAAGTGGCAAACGCTCTGGCGGCCGTATGAAAACCAAAAGACATCGCACACAGGACCTCGCCACTGTCATCTCTGACCTGTATGTCGCCGTCGATCGTCTTGGGGACACCGATCACCTGAACGCCGTCGGCAACCATTTCCTGAGCCAAAAACGCAGCATTGGTATTTGAGTCATCTCCACCGACAATCACAAGAGCGTCCAAATTGAGTTTATGACAGGTCTTTTTGGATAGCTCCATTTTTTCTTTGGTGTCGATTTTAGCCCGCCCGGTTTTGATCATTGTAAAACCCCCCAGGTTGCGATAGGCGTCCACCAACTCATCGTTGAGCTCAATCGCCTCATTTTCGATAATCCCATCGGGGCCAATTAAAAAGCCAAAAACGTTGGATTCACGGTTGGCCTTTTTAACCGCATCATAGAGCCCCGCGATGACGTTATGCCCGCCGGGAGCGGGTCCACCCGAAAAAACAATGCCGATGTTGCGTTTCTTCTTATATTGCTTGACAAAGGAGGCTTCAGCGGTTTGAACGCCCTCCACCTTCTGAACCGGATTGCCGATAATATCCGGCAGCTCTCTTTGCGCTTCCTTATCAATCTTGAACTTAAACTGATCCGTTTCTTTGAGAGTCGTATACTGCTGAGTAAATGCATCACAGACGGGAGGCTTATACTGCCTTCTTTCAAGCAGCTCCGCATTGATATCATCGGTGACTTTTTGCACTTTAGGGTGTTTTAAAATATCTTCCAGTTTAAGTGCTTTTTTGCCTGGCATGGTTTTGTCCTCCAAGACAGATTTTGTCTATTTTTGGTTTCAAATGAACCCGACCCTAATGACGTTCTTATCCAACCTCATGCATGGATGTCAATATCATTTGATTTCTGCTATGAATACGGTTTAATTCTTGAATATCTTTGATTTGTAAAACGAAATTTAAAAAAACGACTTGCCATTTAGAATTTTTATGATAAATAATCCCTGTTTAGAATAAGGATGCATCAAGCATATTCAAAAAAGCGGAGAAGGAGAGGAAAAATCTTATTTACCACATTCATAGGAGCAGGATTTAGCGGTCCACTTCCTATGAGCACCGAGAACAACACGATAAGGAGGTTCAGTATGAAAAAGGCATTATTATTGGGTGTGGCTCTGTTATTTTTAAGCGGTGTTATTTTCAGTGCCTCTGTGTTTGGCGCCGACATTGAGCTTGCTAAAAAATCAACTCTCGAGCAAATTATAAAACGCGGGGAACTATTGGTCGGCTTGGAAGCTGGCTATCAACCCTTTGAAATGCAAGATGAAAAGGGAAATATAGTTGGCTTCGACGTGGATATGGCCTATGAAATGGGCAAGGCCATTTTCGGCGAAGGGGGAGAGAAAAAGGTTAAACTGATCAACACCGCCTGGGAGGGGATCATCCCGGCTTTGATGACCGAAAAATTCGACATTATCATGTCGGGAATGACGATATTGCAAAGCCGAAACCTCAAGGTCAACTTCTGCGAGCCCTATTATTACATTGGTCAATGCCTGCTGATCAACAAGAAGAACGCGGATAAATACAAAAGCTACAAGGATCTCAACAAAAAGGGGGTTATTATCACCAGCAAACTGGGAGTGACCGGGGCCTTTACGGCTGAAAAGTTGATGCCCAACGCCGATCTCCGCCTGTTCAAGACCGAAGCTGAGGGAGCCCTTCAGGTTGCTAATGGTGTTGCCGATGCGTTTATCTACGATGAACCCCAGGTACGGGTCTTTGCGGCTAAATACAAGGACACCACCGTAGGGCTTTTCGATCCGATCACCTATGAACCGCTCGCTTGGGCAATTAACAAAGGAGACCCCGACTTTATGAACTGGCTCAACAACTTTCTGCGCCAGG